>NZ_JFHL01000011.1:3963-20798 GCF_003664995.1 Mesotoga sp. BH458_6_3_2_1
CCCGTTTTTCGCGTAAAAGGCAGAGATTCCGACCAGGACCTTTTTCGGGCGAACCGCCGTTCGCCCCTACAAGAGAACTGCACAGTCATCTTAAATTGTCATCGCGTAGCGCCTGCCCTGATGAGATCCTGTTCAGGGTACCTGCACGGGATCTCGCATTCAAGAACCGCTTCACGCTTAAGAACAAAAACTCGCTGGTCGCTGTAAAAACCGAGAAAGAGCACGTCGGAGACGTTCGCTTCGCTCACGAGAAGATGAGAGCGAAAATAGGGACTGACAATTCCACTCATGTCTGTCCCGTTTTTCGCGTAAAAGGCGAACGGCCGTTCGCCCCTACAAGACCTGCATGATTTCGAATCAGATCACAGATCAAAAACTCAACCACCGGCTCTTCCTCTTCTTCCTGGCGCACAAGCGCCAGCATCACTTCCCGACGAAGTCGGCCTCACTTCCCCGGATGGTCTTCCGGGCATCACTTCCTGCGCAGCAGCATCACTTCTTCAAAGGTTCTTTGCCGGCATTGCGTCTTATGTTCTACAGTAGAATCACTCCTGCTCTTGATCTCAGAGGACGGAGGACAGTCCCCGGTCAACGTTTGGCATGTCACCAGCAGTTTGCTATGTTACAATTTAAAGTATGATAAAATAGTTAATGATGGTATGGGAAACATATTAACTTGACAAGGAGGCACGAATATGAGCAATTATCATGAACCGTTTGAACAGCTAAGCGAAAAGGCGAGAGACATTTCTAGAGCTCTTAACAGCCTTAAGGAAGAGATCGAGGCCGTTGACTGGTATAACCAGAGGGTAGATGTAACCGAAGATGCTGAACTCAAATCTGTAATGGCACACAATAGAGATGAAGAGATCGAACATGCATGTATGACTCTGGAATGGCTCCGCAGGAATATGGATGGCTGGGATGACGAACTTAAGACATATCTATTCACGAAGGCGCCGATTACCGAAGTTGAAGAAGCCGGAGAAGGTTCTGATAACGGCGGATTGAACATCGGAAAGATGAAATAGGGAGTGATTGCCATGGATCTTTTTAAGAGACAATTAGCGCCACTGTCAAGCGAGGCGTGGGAAGAAATAAACGAAAGAGCGAAACAGGTTCTCAAGAGTTATCTCTCCGCAAGAAAAGTGGTCAACATTGTTGGTCCGAAGGGATGGGAGTATTCTTTCGTTCCGGAAGGAAGAATCAAGATTCTCGAAAGAGAAGGAGAGGTAGGCGTCGGTCTTAGAAAGGCAAAGCCTCTCATAGAGGCAAGAGTTCCCTTCAAGCTGGTTCGTTGGCAGATGGATGATATTGAGAGAGGAGCGAAGGATTCCGACCTTGGACCTCTTGAGGAAGCTGCGAAGCAGATAGCGCTCTTCGAAGAGAATGTTATCTACAACGGATATGAAAAAGCAACGGTCGAAGGAATTGTCGAGTCGGCTGAAAATGAACCGATTCCTTTGGGCTCAAAGCCAAATGAAATAATTGAATCACTTTCGAAGGCCGTCCAGGTTCTGAAGGACAATTTCGTTGACGGACCGTTCGTTCTCATCGTGAATCCTAAAACAATGGCGATACTGAATTCACATGTTTCCGGTTACCCATTAGTTAAGAGAATCGAGTCCTTCCTGGGTGCAGATATCGTTGTCAGCAGAGTGGTGAAGGATGCGCTGCTTATTCCGAAGGATCATGATGACCTTGAAATGGTCATCGGTGGAGATTTCGAGATAGGTTATCAGAGTCACACGGACGAAGAGGTTGAGCTCTTCATATCGGAATCATTCACCTTCAGGATTCTCGATCCGGCTATCATTGTTAAACTGACGGTATAAATTGCTTTTACCCTAAAGAAAAAACCGGGAGCATATACTCCCGGTTTTCTCATTTTTCGCCTAGACTCTCTTTACTCTAATCAGAGTATTGTGCCCATTGAGATTCCACTCTGTTCCGTTGTCAAGACTCTCATCAAAATCAATAGTGTCAGACAGAGTCTCTTCTTTTATGTAGTCTTTGAAACTCTCTATAGCATTGACGAGAGCATCCGGTCCCGAAAAAGCTACTCTTATTCTGTCGGTAATTTCGAAGTCAGCTTCCTTTCTCATTGTCTGTATCTTCGACACCATCTCTCTTGCAAGCCCTTCCTGCAGCAGATCGTGAGTAAGTTCGGTATCGAGTATCACAAAGTTGCCATTGCTCATCTCAAAAGTGAAGCCTTCCAGCTCCTGGATTCTTATATCGAGGTCCTCTTCCTTCAATTCGAAGAGCTTTCCTTGAACTTCGACCTCTATCTTGCCATCACGCTTAACTTTAGTAACAACTTCCGAAGGTTTCATTGATCTGAGAGCGTTTCCGATAGACTTCAGTTCTTTTCCGAACTTCGGACCCATTACTCTGAAGTTAGGTTTCACTTCGTAGTTAACGTAGTCTCCAAGTTCCTCGATGTACTCTATGTCTTTCACATTGATCTCTTCCAGGATCAACTCCCGCATCGACTCGACTATCTTCCTGATGTTTCCGTCAACAAGTATCTTAGGTAGCGGTTGTCTGACCTTAATCTGTACCTTGTTTCTACATGCCCTTCCTAGAGTCACGACGTCCATAACTGTGGCCATTCTCTTCTCAAGATCCGGCTCGATCAAGCTTTCATCGGCCACTGGATAAAGTTCGAGATGCACTGACTCCTTCTCTCCGTGCGTTAGATTCCAGAAAATTCCTTCGGCCGTAAAAGGAGCAATGGGCGCCATCAGTTTCGCTACTGTCAACAACACCTCATACAACGTCAGATATGCGGCCTTCTTGCTGGTATCAAGCTCACTCGTCCAGTATCTGTCTCGCGTCCTTCTCACATACCAGTTCGATACCTCTTCGACGACGAAATCCTGAATGGCCCGTACTGATTTTGTGAGATCATAATTGCTCAGAAGGTCTGTAACCTCCCTCACTAGAGTATTAAGCCTGGAGATTACCCATCTGTCGACTTCTTCCCTCTCCGCAACCGGCAGTTCGAATTCACCCGGATCAACGTCGTCTACGTTGGCGTACATAGTGAAGAAGGAGAACACACTATTCAAAGTCCCGAAGAACTTGCTATATGTATCCTTGACCCCATCCTCATCGAACTTGGTCGGAACCCATGGAGGTGAGACCGCCAAAAGATACCATCTAAGGGTATCCGCGCCGTATTTGTCGATTATCTCCCAAGGATCTACCGTGTTTCCCTTTGACTTGGACATCTTCTGACCAGTCCTGTCCAATACGAGGTTGTTGACAAGAACATTCTTGTAAGGTGACTGGCCGAAAAGGAACGTGGAAATCGACATCAGCGAGTAGAACCAGCCTCTTGTCTGATCGATACCTTCACAGATAAAGTCGGCCGGAAAGAGTTCTCCCATGAAGCTTTCTTTGTTCTCGAAGGGATAGTGATGCTGAGCTACAGGCATAGCGCCGGAGTCAAACCAGCAGTCTATGACCTCGGGAGTTCTCGTCATTTGGCCGCCACATTCGCATCTGAGATGAACGTCGTCAACGTAAGGGCGATGAAGCTCGATATCCTCCGAGATATCTTCTACAGCTCTCTCAACGAGTTCTTTTCTAGATCCAACCGACGCCAACTTTCCGCAGTCGTCGCACTTCCACACGTTGAGAGGAGTTCCCCAATATCTATCTCTCGAGAGCGCCCAATCTACCATGTTTTCGAGCCAGTTCCCAAAACGGCCTTCGCCAACGAATTTCGGATACCAGTTGACAGAGTTGTTCACTTCGACCATCTTGTCCCGATATTCCGTGGTCTTTATGTACCAGGATTTTCTCGCGTAATACAGAAGCGGAGTGTCACATCTCCAGCAGAAAGGGTAGGAGTGAGTCATACGCTCCTTTTTGAACAAGAGGTTGTTGTCTCTCAAATACCTCGTAATCAGAGGGTCGGCATCTCTTACAAACATCCCGGCCCAAGGTGTCACCTCTTCCGTTATCTTGCCCTCTTTGTCGACAAGTTGAAGCAACGGAAGATCAAACTTCTTTCCCAGGATATTGTCATCTTCCCCAAAGGCGGGAGCCATGTGGACGATACCCGAACCGTCTTCCAGAGAAACAAAGTCTCCATAAACGACGAAGAAGGCCTTTTTATTTACACTTGCAAAAGGTATAAGCTGCTCGTATTCGAGGTTGACAAGATCTTTCCCTTTCAATTCCTCGACGATCTTGTAATTATTTTCCTCGCCAAGCAACGCGCCCAGACGTTCTTTCACCAAATAGTAGTACTCAATTTCTCCTGTATCTAGCGTAACCTCGGCTTTAACATAGTTGAACTCCGGATTGACCGCAAGAGCGACGTTAGATGGCAGTGTCCAAGGGGTCGTTGTCCAGACTATGAAGTATTCGTTGTCCTTTCCCTTGAGTCGGAATTTTGCATAGATAGAATCTATCGTTTCGTCCTTATAGCCCTGAGCAACCTCATGAGAGGCTAGAGGGGTCCCGCATCTCGGGCAATAAGGCATAATCTTGTGGCCTTCGTAGATGTAGCCTTTATCGAAATACTGCTTGAGAATCCACCAGACAGATTCAATGTAGTCGTTGTTCATCGTTACATAAGGATGTTCCATGTCTATCCAGTAACCGATTCTCTCGGTCATCTTTTTCCACTGGCTTTCGTACTTCCAGACAGATTCTTTGCACTTCTGATTGAATTTTTCTATGCCAAAGTCTTCTATCTCCTGCTTCGAGGAGAAGCCAAGCTGCTTTTCAACTTCGATTTCTACAGGAAGACCGTGGGTATCCCAGCCGGCTTTTCGCCTAACCTGGTATCCCTGCATCGTCTTGAAACGGCAGACAGCATCCTTCAACGTTCTTGAGATAACGTGATGAATTCCGGGCATCCCGTTAGCCGTTGGAGGTCCCTCGAAGAACACGAACTCGGGGCTTCCTTCTCTTTCTGTTACACTTCTTGTCGCAAGATCGTCTTCTCGCCAATAGGAGAGTACTTCTTCTTCTCTCTCGGCTGCAGGACGTTTAAGGTCTACTTCTTCAAACCTTGGCATACTTCGTCTCCTCCTGTCTTGAAGTATTCATCAAACAAGTTGATTCAATTATGAACGTTTCTGTCAATATTTGTTTTAAGAACAAAATAACATGAAGAGTATGTGTGAAGAAAGCGGACAAGTAATCTGTCCCGGAAAAGCCTTTTACTCTGTAATCCCCGGCTCTGCATTAGAATTAGGCATAGACTTCTTCTCCTTCTCAAAGCTTCTCTTTCTCTTATAGATAATATAATACAATACATTTCGGACTTGTCAAGCAAATCCTTTGATGCATGTGATTACAAAGGCACTAGCATTTCCACTGATGCCTCACTGATTCCGTTTATGTCAAAAAGTCAAGACACACGAGAAATAGATCTCGTCTCACCACTCCTTCTTTGCGCGCTCATATGCCAGATCCAGAGCATAGGGCCATTCCCAGAAATCCGTCTCACCCTTCTCTTTTGCCTTTAGTGCTTTGTAAACCCTCTCTCTGCTTAGCGGATAGCTGTGAATTCTCATTCCCGTCGCTCTGAATAACGCGTTGTTTGTTGCAGGAGCGGGAGCGATCATCGAATGCTCGCCCACGCCGCGATTGCCGTACGGAGAGATCTCTTCAGGGGTCTCTTCCCAAAAGGCGTCGATCTCGCCGGGAGCGTCCTTTATTGTGGCGATCTTGTAGTCCGTGAAGTCCGGAGTGAGCAATTTGCCGTGTTCATCGTACGTCATACCTTCCATCAGGCAGGCCGAGAGACCCTGAACGGTTCCTCCTTCAATCTGACCCTTGATGTTTATTGGAGTGATAGCTTTGCCGACATCGTAACCAGCACAGACTTTGTTTATCACGATCCTCCCAGTCGCCGGATCGACTTCCATATCTATTCCCACGGCACCTAGAGTGAAGTGAGCGACACTCTTGGGAGACTGGCCGGTGTCTGGATCGGGATAGATCAAATCAGGCGGCGTAAATGAGCCGCTTCCGATTATCGGGCCGCCCTTCAGAATTCCATCTGGCATTTTGAAGCCGTTCTGAACTCTTTCGTCAATTCTTTCGCTCTTCCCAAGTTTGTGACACTTGACGACTCCGTACTCTATACTTATGTTCTCGACTGGTGTCTGCCAGTATTCGGCAAACAGCGCAAGGAGCTTCTCTCTCAGTTCGCTGGCCGCTCTTTTCACGGCCATTCCCATTGACCAGCAGGATCTGCTGGCGACTGTTTGCCAATCGTAAGGATGACTTTGAGTGTCGGGATAATAGACTTTGATCCAGTCGTATGGAATTCCGAGTTCTTCGGAGACTATCTGGGCAAAGGCGCTGTATGTCCCCTGACCCATATCCATCGTTGCCGCAAGAACTTCGACGGTTCCATCTCCGTTGAGCTTGACGATTGCAGACGACGAAGCATCGGCGGGCGTTGCAGGTGCCTTGATAGCCAGAGCTATTCCCTTTCCTCTTTTCCAGCCTTCTCTGGTAGGCGGCTCATCTTTGAGAACATCTATCTTCTTGGCTACCTTGTCGATTATCTTGTCAAGTGCATGATCGTGCATGGGCATTCCAGTACACGTTGTCTGCCCCTTCAAAAGCAGGTTCTTCTTTCTAAACTCAACTGGATCGATTTTCAATTTATGAGCGACGATATCTACTACGACTTCAAGAGCACTCATGAGTTCCGGTAGGCCGAAGCCCCTGTAAGCTCCTCCAAAGGGCTTGTTCGTATATACCGCATAACAATCTGCCCAGACGTTCGGAATGTTGTATGCTCCCATCGAAGTATATCCAGCACTTCTGACCGGATTGGCTCCATACTCCGCAGAAATCCCCGTATCGAACCAGAAAGTGTTGCGGATTCCCTGCATTAAACCATCTTCATCAACGGCAAGCTCGATTCGCGCAACAAACCCCTGTCGGACCCACGAACTCAAGAGGATCTCTTCTCTTGGAATAAACAACTTCACCGGCCTTCCCATTAGATCTTCATCCATGGCGGCGGCAAGACATAGGGCCTCGACTGTCATTCCAGCCTTTCCACCAAAACCTCCGCCTATTGGCGGAGCGATCACCCTGATCTTATGCAGAGGATAGTTGATGCCTTTGGCGATAATATCTCTCACCGTGAAGGCCGACTGGGCGCTTGTCCAGATAGTGATTTCTCCGGACCCGGGATCCTGTTTACATATCGAGCAGAATGTCTCGATGAAACCGTGAGCGATCTGAGGGCAGGTTATTGTCTCTTCAAAAACATGCGAGGCGTTTTTGAAGGCCGCTTCGGTATCTCCCTTTCTTATTCTGAACCAGTTGGCAATATTGGTATTTGGCTGAGGAGTAATGAAGTCTACGTGCTCGTATTTATGAAGATCAGGGTGAACAAGAACCGAGTTAGTGGTTGCCGCCTTGACGGGATCAAAGACCGGCTCAAGTTCTTTGTATGTAACCCTCACCTTCTTCACTGCTTCTCTCGCGTCCTCTTCCGTTTCTGCGACGACTAGTGCAACCGGTTCTCCCACGTATCTTGTTCTGCCGATGGCCATTGGGGTTCTATCCTTAAGATACAGTCCGAAATGATGTGGAAAGTCTTCGCCAACAATGACCTTCAAGACCTTAGGCATCTTCAAAGCCTCAGAGTAATCGATGTCGATAATCTCACCATGAGCCACAGATGAACGAACAACTGATGCGTGAAGCAGTTCCGGACCGAATCGGAGATCGTCGGCAAATTGAAGTGTGCCTTCTGCCTTTTGGAGATCGTACTTTCTGGGTAACCACTTTCCAATTCCTGTCTTCGTCTTAATCGTCTTCACGCAGTTCACCTCCTCTTGCCTTTCCGGAGAGAATATCGGCGCTCTTCTTTACTGCCCTGATTATTGACAGGTAACCTGTGCATCTGCAAATGTTTCCCGAAAGGGCTTCTCTGATCTCCTCCTCTTCTGGCGATGGATTCTTCGATAGCAGAGCGTATGTTGTCATCACCATACCGGGTGTGCAGTAACCACACTGAATCGCCCCTTCATCTATGAAGGCCTGCTGAATTGGATGAAGTCTCCCTTTCTCCACAAGCCCCTCCACAGTAAGGATCTCTGCCCCTTCGGCTTCTCGCGCCAGTATTAGGCATGACTTCTGGGGAAGTCCATTCATGATTACGGTGCATGCACCGCACTCGCCCTCTTCACAACCTCTCTTGAGGCTAGTGACTCCGTATTCTCTCAAAGCGGTAAGAAGAGTCGTTCTATCTTCAACTACCAGAGTGGTCTTTCGACCGTTGATCGTCAGAATCACGTATTTGTCTTTCATCTGGGACCACCTTCTTCCGCTGGACCTCTTAGACAAATCGATATTGCTCTTCTTGTCAGTTCTCTTATCATATCAATCCTGTATTCTCTCGAAGCTCTCACGTCAGTAATGGGGTTGACTGCCTCCGCAGCAAGCCTTGCAGCGTTTTCAATAATGCTGTCGTCGATGATACTGGAAGAGTTTAGTAGCTTCTCGGACTCAACTGCTCTCAGCGGTCGGGGTGAGACGGCACAGAAAGCGATTCTAAACTCCCGCCTGTCACCCTTATGAAGGGTGCAGCATACTGCAGCCTGAGCAATATCGAGAGCCTCTCTCCTAATTGCCTTAAGGTAGCAACCGTTTGTTTCCACAAATGGAATCGCAATTCTTATACCTGTTACGATTTCCTCTTGACTCAGGGAAGTCCTCTTAGGCCCGGTTATGAAATCAGAAATCCGAACTTCCCTGGCGCCTTTCGATCCCACGATTTCGACCTTAGCTTCATAGCACATCAGAGGCGCTATCATGTCGCCGGAAGGGACCGCGGCACAGATATTGCCTACCACAGTAGCGCGGTTTCTGATCAAAGGATCGGAATGCGCTTTACAGGCCTGTACCAGGGCCGGAAAGTACCGGTTCATTGTGTTGTCTTCGATAACCTGATTTAGCGTTACAAGCGCTCTTATCTCTATGTTGTCATCGTTTATCACTATTCCTCTGAGCCCGTCGATCGAAGTCAGATCTACTAAGTATTCCGGCTCCTTAAGCGACTTGTGCAGCCAGACAATGACATCCGTGCCGCCGCTCTTCAGAATAGCCTTCTCTCCATGATTTTTGAGAATGTCTAAAGCTTCCGAGATCGAGCGCGGTCTTTCAAGAACGAAATCATGCATCCGTTATCGCCACTCTTTCAAATGTATTTATTCCTCTTCATCGAAAGCTACGATCCTGCTTATACAAGATTCTCCACCAACGAATCTCCATGGGAAACAGCCAATAACCATTCTCTTGTTCAATATCTTATCGATCTCTCCACCGACATTCTCGGCATGTATTATGTCGTACGGGAAGAGAAGCACGTGCATAAGCTGGTAGTCCTCGTCAGGGAAAATCTCCTGAAGAGATTTTCCATACTTTTTCTGCATATATCGATCGCACTCTTTTGCCTGAACAGGCATCCAGTCGCGAATCTTCGTGTTCATCGGATGGTCGGCCGAGCCGCAGTCGACTCCAATCCACTTTATCTTCTTTTTCTTGCACCACTCGGCAAATTCTCTGGTCGGCCCCGGATGCTTGATCATGTATCTAACTTCGTCTGCTTCCGGCTGATCAAAGGCATATTTGTGGTATCCTGTGTTGATTATAAGAATATCTCCTTCCTTGACCTCAACCCTATCTTCAATATCCTTTGATGTGTAGATTCCATAATCCTCCGCAATGTCTGAAAGATCCACGATAACTCCCGGAGCTACGAGCTCATTCAGAGGTATGCTTGCAATGTCTCTTCCGTGAGTACAGAAGTGAAGAGAACCGTCCAGATGGGTCCCGACATGGTTGGAGTGAGTCAATAACTGCCCGTTCGCTCCATTTGGGGCCAGCCTCTTGAAGAATTTTATTTGTAGAGGCTCGTAAGTTGGCCATGGGGGCGTGAGATGGCTGATCGGTTGAGATAGCTCATAGATCCTGATCTTGTCCCAGTTCTTAGGTACCATAGTTTACCTCCTTTATTTGGAATACTCCTCGACGAAGGCTTCTGCCGCCTTCACAAATGCTTCAGACGGCATCCTTACTATTCCTGCACCAACCTGTCCTTTTCCGGCCTCTCGATGAGCCGCACCCGTGTCCAGGATCGGTGTAATACCGGTCTCGACTACTTTGATAAGATCTATACCGGTCGGAGTTCCCCGGAAATTTAGCGAGGGGATTGTGAAATGCTTGTTCTCTCCAACACAGATTTCATACATCTCTTTTGTGTAATTCAGCGCGTCTTGGGGAGTACCACCGACAAACTGGACGATCGCAGGGGCCGCAGCCAGGGCAAAACCCCCAACCCCATAAGTCTCCATTATTGCGCTGTCCCCAATGTCACGATTAACATCTTCCCTTGTGAATCCAGGAAAGAGCAGAACATCTGGAAGAGCGGCCTGACACGTAAACCATCTCTTCTTAAGACCGGCCACTTGTATTCCAAAATCCGTCCCATTCCGCGCCATTACTGTCAGCATACTGGAGCCCTCAACATAGCCAACACTGTCCAACGAAACTTTTGCCGCAGCCATTCCTGGATTCAAGAAGAAATGATCGTTGCCGGCCATGAACCTGACGACCCTCGAAAGATCGGGATTATCGCTCTCCGCATCTATAAGTGAAGGCACGAGAGATCGAATTAGCAACGAGGTGGCTGCCCTGTTGCGATTGTGGAGTTCGTCTCCCATGTGAAGGGATTGGGAAATGAGGCTCTTCAAACTGAGGCCACCGGTGTCTGAAACGTATCTTCTTATTCCGCTTTTAAGAACGGGATAGAGCACTTCGCGCATCCAGTGAAGTCTTTCGATGACCTCATCGCTGAAGGCACCCATGCGCAAGACTTTCCCGAGTCCTTCGTTTAGAGTTGCATAGCTCTTCTTTCCGGAGTTCTTTTCTTCAATAATCCACACTGGCAAATTTGGCGATACTATTCCCGCCATCGGGCCAACAGCATCGTGGTGGTGACATGGATCGAACGAGATATTGCCTTCTGCCGCGAAGGCTTTGGCCTTCTCGGGAGTATCTGCCCAGCCTTCATAAAGGATCGCACCCGTTACGGCGCCGATTATTGGTCCCGACATCCTCTCCCAGGTTATGGGAGGACCCGCATGAAGTATCATCTTCTCCCCGAAGCCAGGTATAACGTCTTTGGCAAGACCTAGATCAACGATCTGTGGTTCGGCTCCCAAAAGCTTCTCTAATGCTACTGAATTTGCCTGTTCAGTATTATTCAACGTCATCACCTCTCAGCCTCTTCAATTTCTCCATGAGCGAAGTTTTCACCAGAGGAGGTCTCCAGTTGACTTTGACTGCAGGAACCTCTTGATCGATAAGATCAAGGTAGAATCTGTCCATTCCAAGATTAACAACTTTCGGCCCGTCTTCTAGTAATTCTTTGAAGGACATAGTCAACGCTCCTTTCTTGAAAGGATGTTAGCAGCCAGTATCGCGGCCCTCGCGTTGCTTTCGCAGACAATGACGCCTACACTCTCCAGCAGGGACCGCTGCTTTTCAATATCTTGAGGGTCTCTATCTGTTCCGCACACATAGGCTACATAGACCGGCTTTATCTCTCTCTTAACAGACCTAATCGCCTCGACCAAATCCGAAGAAGGGTTCTCAGCGCTTCCATATCCCAAAACAACATCGAATAAGATAACGGCTACCGAAGAATCCTCCGACTGTTTTTTCAGCTGTTCAGCTCTAAACGAAGGATCCATCATTGGATGCAGTCTGCCCTGTGTGAACTCGTCCTCACCATAATCTATGAAGGAATGCCCAACTGGTTTCAGACTATTCTCAAGCTTCAGATCCTTTCTCAATGGAGCATTTCCATAGATTGGATTTATGTATGACTTAGCAATATACTGCGCTTCATAACAAAGAGTTCCACCCGTGAAAAGGCCTCGCAAATATCTCCCGGACAATTCTCCGGTAGAACTCTTTCCAGACACTTTTGCATACTCAGCTCTGAGCTTTTCTCTAGCAAGAGTCGCGTCTCCTCCAACATTAAGAGCAGCGACAACTACGGCGCACTCTTCGAGTTGGGTCGTGTAGAAAAGACTTTCTTCGTCTTTCCGAGAAGCATCCCCCATGAAGCAGATCACGCTCTGCTTACCTGATTCTTTTAGAGATTCAAGTATCTTCTTCCTTATCTCAGGAGCGGGTGGTTTCCCTACGGCAGCAATGATCGAGATTTCAGAATCCTCAGACAGTTCCTTTATGGCCCTCAGAAAGGATATCCCCCCCACTGAACTCCTTACGTCTCTTCCACCGGTTCCTATTGCGTGTTTCACGCCCAGCTTCCTCCTACTAAGTTGAACTATGACTTCCTGAAGACCGGTGCCCGAAGCCCCTACAATTCCTATCGAACCGGTTGGACATACGTTCGAAAAGCCAAGACCTTTTCCGTTGATGACCGCTGTGCCGCAGTCGGGACCCATAACGATAAGATCGTTCTTCTCGGCGAATTGCTTGAGTTCAATCTCCTCTTCAATTGAGACGTTGTCGGAATAGAGCATGACGTTCAGGCCTCTCTTCAACGCCTTCATTGCTTCAGCCGCTGCGTATCTGCCGGGAAGAGATATCAGCGCAAGATTCGATTTCGGCAACACAGTCAGAGCTCCTGACAGTGTGACTGGTGAGTATTCTGCGTCTCTCTCTTCCTTTCTCCACGGAGGACGAGCAAGATAGGAACGAGCTGCTTCAAAGAGCTTTTCAATTCCTTCGCCTTTAAAGTCAATTCCAATAAGAAGATCATCGGGCGAAAGAAAATCGTTTTCTACTTCGAAGCCGGCCGCCCTCATTATACTTATATTTGCTTCTGTCGCCATGTTTAGAGCTGCATCACCAACTCCTTCAATCTTCTTGAGTTCCTTCGCAACCAACATCAGGGTAACGCTATCATAGTACTCGCCTTTCAAAACCTCTATTCTCTTCATTGGAACCTCCATTAGCAGCCTTCACCACTAGAGCTGATTCAAATCAAAAGACTAACTTAAACAGCCCTTCTTGGATCGAGCCTAATAGACTCCACTCTGTTCAAGACCATACGCTAATCCTGCAAGCCAGGCCTTTCCCGACAGATGACCCCACTCCAAGATCTTTCCTGTCTTCTCAAGGATCTTGGCAACATCATCTCCTGCAAGAGCATGGGCCAGCTCAATCCCTCGTCTCCAAAACTTCCCATCGAGAGCATCTCTTATCATCTCGGATGAGAACCATTCTGTCTTCCCAACAAGTGTATTGCGATCAATTTCCACTTCATTGCTATCGTTGCCGGTGAGTTTGAAAGCCATGATCAAGCCGACAACAAAGTCGTCACCGGCCGGAGTCGAACCGGGCCCCAAACCGATCATTTTCTCGGGCTTATCGATTTTATCGAGCAGAACCGCAAGTTCTTCTTGCTCCAAAAATCCCAACCATTCCAACCACAGGTCCTTCCACTTAACCTTTGGAGAATCTATAGGGCAATTTGGATCGAACCCCTCTGCTACGTACTTCAAATTAACAACAATCTCCTGACCCTTCTCAAGTGCTGGAAGGGCCTCGATCAATGCCGATCGGGGAAGGTAATCCTCTGTCTTCAGGAGAAGAGAGCATCTCCTTCCAGAATCACTCTTCAGATTCACTACGGTACTATAAGTGCGCTTGACCGTGAGACTGCCGATCTCCTCATTCCAATCGAAACTTCTCTCGAATGGATATAGATGGATCATATTACCCCGTTTTCTCTAAGGGCGTCCATCTCTTGGACACTAATTCCAAGCATTCCAATATAGATCTCGCTATTGTGCTCTCCAAGTAGAGGTGCCGGACCGGAAATAGAAGCGGGGGTTTCCGAGAACTTTATTGGAACACCCGGCATTTTGACTGTTCCGCTTCTGTGGGAAACCTCAACGATCATTTCTCTTGCTTTTATCTGCCCGTCTTCAAATAGGTCGGCAACGTTGTTTATCTTTCCGGAAGGAATATCCAGTTTCTCAAAGTCGCTCAGCCATTCCTCAGATCCTTTCTTCTTGAGCTGTTCACTGATTATTTCCATCAACTCGGAAATATTCTTTACTCTAGCGGGATTACTCGCGAATCTTGGGTCATCACAAATGTCCGACCTGCCAATTGCTTTGCAGAACTTGTTCCAGATGCCATCATTCCCTACGGCGATATTGATTTTGCCGTCAAGAGTTTCAAAAGAGGCGAACGGCGCAATCGATGGGTGCCTGTTTCCAATTGGGACGGGGACCTCCCCGGTTGCCGCATATCTAGCGATGGCGTTTTCTAAGACAGCGACCATACTGTCAAGCATTGCAACATCTACCATTTGCCCTCTTCCACTGACATTACGGCTCTGTAGTGCGGCGAGGATCCCGATACATGCGAATGTTCCGCAGAAAATATCTGCGATTGAACTTCCGACCTTTGTCGGATTTTCTTCGTCAGGACCTGTGATACTCATCATTCCGCTAAGTCCTTGAATAATCAGATCATAAGCAGTTCTTCTGCTCATGGGACCGGAGTGTCCAAAACCGGATGAACATGTGTAAATTAGTCTGGGATTAATCTCACGCAGTCTTTCGTCAGGAAAGCCAAGTTTCTCGAAGACACCCGGCCTGAAGTTCTCTACCAACACATCCGCTCTCTCGATCAGTCTTTCGAGGAGATTCTTTCCTTCGGCTGTCTTCAAATTGAGAGTGATACTCTTCTTTCCTCTGTTTATGCTCATGAAATAAGCACTTTCCTCCCCGACAAAAGGGCTGAACGATCTTGAATCATCTCCGCCGTCAGGTCGTTCCACCTTCACGACGGTAGCACCCATGTCACAGAGAAGCATTGTGCAGAAAGGTCCGGCAAGTACCCGCGTAAGATCTAGAACAAAGAGACCTTCAAGGGGCTTTGACAAGACTATCTCCTCCCATATGGAATTCTTTTTGAAGGTTCGAAGGCGCTCTTTCCTTCTGTCAGAATGCCTTTGTAGGAATCTAGATTTCTATCCTCAAGGTGGTCGAAAATTTGATCTCTCGAAGAACCAGGAGTAATCTTCTTTATTGGATCATTATTCAGTCTGGCAGAAATATACTCTTCACACCCCGACGCTTGAACAATCTTCGCCCCCGATGGATGGACAATCATAGACGACCCGAAGAAATTCGCTCCGCTTGCGTCTTTTCCTACTAGATTAGACGCAATCCAGAAAACATGGTTATCATAAGCTCTTGCCCTGTTGGTGAGTTCCCACTGATCGTAGGTTCTCAAGAATGCCGATGGTCGGCAAACCACCTCTGCACCCTTTAGCGCGGTAACTCTTGCCAGTTCGGGAAAGTCACCGTCATAACAAATGACTACCCCGATTTCTGCGATTGGGGTAGAGACAACAAGTGGATCGACTCCCGGAGTAGTCCATCCGCCGGCAGCCAACCTTTCGGTCGGAAAAGGATGAGTCTTCCGATAGACGCCTAGAATCCCTTCCGGACCGAGGACGGCAGCGCTATTGTATATAATTCCACGCTCCTTGCCACGCTCGTAAGTGGGAAAGCAAATATAAATGTTAAACTCACTCGCCCATTTGAGTCCTTCATTCGTGAGACGACCGGGGATTTTATCGACCACGTCCCAAAGCTCGCATGCACTTCCTGTCGGAGTGAAACCCGTCGTGAAGCTCTCCGGTAATACAATCAATGATGCTGCGCTTTCCTTTACACATCTGCTTATCCATTGATACGCAACTTCTAAATTTCTCTCAATATTCATAGGCTCAACTTCGAACTGAATAGCTGAAGCAACGAACTCCTTCATGGCGGACATTCCTTTCGCTTAACATAAAAAGTATCTATATGTCACAATCTAGCACATTGCAGGCAAATAAGAGAAATGTTCTTCACAGAGTCTGCGTATGGATTATCAGATCATACCGGGACGAAAGGCAGCCTTCGGCAGGAGGCCTTATCAGGTCCACCGTCAACGGTTCTCCGTCCTCCGAGAAGACCGTTAAGAGTGATTTTACTGTAGAACATAAGACGCAATGCCGGCAAAGATCATACCGGGACGCAAGGCACTGAAGAGCATCAGTGGACGCAAGGCTGGCGAAGACCACGCCAGGTCGCAAGGCAGCCTTCGGCAGGAGGCCTTATCAGGTCCACCGTCAACGGTTCTCCGTCCTCCGAGAAGACCGTTAAGAGTGATTTTACTGTAGAACATAAGACGCAATGCCGGCAAAGATCATACCGGGACGCAAGGCACTGAAGAGCATCAGTGGACGCAAGGCTGGCGAAGACCACGCCAGGTCGCAAGGCTGCCTTCGGCAGGAGGCCTTATCAGGTCCACCGTCAACGGTTCTCCGTCCTCCGAGAAGACCGTTAAGAGTGATTTTACTGTAGAACATAAGACGCAATGCCGGCAAAGATCATGCCGGGACGCAAGGCTGGCGAAGACCACGCCAGGTCGCAAGGCAGCCTTCAGCAGGAGGCCTTATCAGGTCGACCGTCAACGGTTCTCCGTCCTCCGAGAAGACCGTTAAGAGTGATTTTACTGTAGAACATAAGACGCAATGCCGGCAAAGATCATGCCGGGACGCAATGCCGCAAAAAAACATGCCAGTCTGCTGCGCAGGCCAGTCACCTTCGGTGGCCAGTTCCGCTTCGCGGGCTAGGAGCCGCTGAACGCTTAAGAACGAAACCCCGCTGGTCGCTGTAAAAACCGAGAAAGAGGACGTCGGAGACGTTCGCTTCGCTCACGAGAAGATGAGAGCGAAAATAGGGACTGACAATTCTCCTCATGTCTGTCCCGTTTTTCGCGTAAAAGGCAGA
>NZ_JFHL01000012.1 GCF_003664995.1 Mesotoga sp. BH458_6_3_2_1
ACTATATCCCAGAGCAGCAGCACATTCAGCTGGAATGGTAGTGATTCGGATGGGACTATTGCTAAGTACGAATACAGAAAAGATGGAGGTACTTGGACAAGCAATGGGACGAGCACAAGCTATACATGGAGCGGCTACTTAGAAGATTACCACACATTTGAAGTTAGGGCTCAGGACAACGAAGGCGCTTACTCAAGCACAGTAAGCTGGAGCTTCACATATTCGACGGGAGCGGTAGTAGTCGGAGAAATGGTACTCGTCGAGGGTGGAACGTTCACGATGGGAGATGAGTTTGGGGATCTAGAGGACTGGTGCAGACCAGTTCATGAGGTAACTCTCACATATGATTTCTGGTTGGGTAAATATGAAGTGACTTTCGACGAATACGACGCTTTCTGTGAGGCCACTGGCAGGAGTAAGCCTGACGACTGGGGTTGGGGAAGGGGAACCAGACCTGTAATGAATGTCAGCTGGTGGGACGCGATAGCTTACTGTAACTGGTTGAGCTCGAAAGAAGGATTGCCCGTAGCTTACAGATTGTTGGGAGAAACTGATGAAGGACAGATCTTGGACGCGAATGGCAATGTGACTACTGACATAACTAAGGTGGTGGGTTATAGATTACCGACACAGGCAGAATGGGAGTATGCTGCCCGGGGAGGAAAATACCGCTCGCCTTACAAATATTCGGGAAGCGATAATGTAGATGAAGTTGCTTGGTACGAGGAAAATTCGGGAAGCAAGACCCACGAGATCGGACTAAAACTGGCTAACGTGCTCGGTATATACGATATGTCTGGAAACGTATGGGAATGGTGTAGCGACTGGTGGTACTACTACACAGAAACACCAAAGACGAACCCCTACAGCAGTACAATTGATTCCTACCGTATGAATCGTGGGGGTTGTTGGTATTTTGGTGCGACAGGGCCGCGTGTAGCTAATCGCGGCTATAGTGATCCGACTGGTACGGGCAGCAACTTGGGCTTACGTATTTGCAGGATGGTGTACTGAATACGCTTTAGCCTTTTTACAATTTACCCTTTTCTGCGGTTTCGAGCGCCTGGCACGGAGTAGCCCGCAGGCGCGAGGAGACGCAGGAGGTACCGGAGGTTATATGGCCTTCAGGATAATAACGGTCCCATTCGACAATTAGAGAGAAGTGTTCCCGGATAACGAGATCAACAACTTCCTGCTGGACAAGAAGGTGAAAAGCTATTGAGTTAAGTTCTTTATCTGTTTCTAGAAGCCTTTCTGGGGCGTTTTTCTGGAATATGAAGAGATAGAGGATAGAAGCGTTGAAAAGCTGACATCACCTCAGGGTAAAGGATAGAAGGAAGTATTCGAAAAGCCGAAGGACCAGAAGAAGGAAAAGGGTTACAAACTCGGCTTTCCGGTTCCTATAGCGTACTTTCTGCTTTTTTATTGGCATCATAGCCTAACTGCTGAAGTCAAGATAAAGGCTACAGAAGTCAGTCTTTGTGAACTCTCCTTGACAGGGAGAGTATTCCAAGTATGTTTGGATTGGGTTCTATAGAGGAAAGCTCAATCTTTACCTTCTTTCCTGGAACTCTGTAGTAGTTCTCTTCAATGGTCTTAAGCATTCTGTCGAAATAGTACCGGTTCTTCCCGAGACTTCCTCCGACTACCAGTACCCCAGGATCGAGAGAATCTATGAGGTTGCAGAGAAAGCGTCCAAGAGTTTCAGAAGCTTCGGTTATCATTTCTTTGAAAACCGGCTCGTTCAACTGTGCTCGATTCATTATCTCTTTTGTGCCGATCTTTATTCCAAGCGAATCATGTGCTCTAATTTCAAGACCCCTGCCGCCTGAAATCGCTTGCAGGCAGCCGCGACGACCACAAGTGCAAAGCGGACCATCCGCTTTCACTATTGTGTGGCCGATTTCGCCCGCTGCGTTGTTTGCTCCCCGTAAGATTTTACCCCGGACGACCATTCCCATACCTATTCCCGTACTGACGGTGACGTAGATGAGCGACTCAATTTCCTTTCTGAATTCCCATTCGCCGAAAGCGGCCGCATTGCAATCGTTTTCGATTACACCTTCTGCACCGAGAAAGGAGGAGGCTCTTCTGAAGAGCTCCACGTTTTTCCACCCGAGGTTCGGCGACCAGATCAAATTGCCCTTTTCGGGACTGACGGCACCTGCCGTGCAAAGCCCCCAGCGGTTGATATTTCTACTTCCTTTCATGCGAAGACAGATGTTACTAAGTCGCTCGAAGAAACTATCAATTCCTTCAGCCGGTCTGGTGGGAAATTCCTCCGATGAATAAGGCTCCACTTCTTTCTCATTGAAAGCCGATACGAGAGTTTTGGTACCTCCAACGTCGATCGCTATTTCAACTGCTGGCATTTACGGCTCTCCGAATTTTCTGGATCCTTTCAAGAACCTCTCCTTCTCTTCCCTCATCAAAAAGGTTTCTGTTTGCTATGTAGGAACCGATTCCGAGCGCAACAGCTCCTGCTCGCATGTATTCTGTAGCGTTTTCGGACGTTACCCCGCCGAAAGGCATGAATTTGACTGTGGGAAAGGGACCCCTGAATGCTTTGAGCAAATTCAGTCCTTCCGCACCGCCGGGGAAGAGTTTCAGAAAGTTGAATCCGTTGTTCAGCGCCGTCTGTATATCTGTAGAAGTGTAGACACCGGGTATATAGCTTATTCCATCCCTTATCGACAACTTTGCGATTTCCTCGCTAAACCCCGGGCTGAGAACGAAATCGGCATTCGAGCGGAGCGCTCTCGAATATGCCGTATCATCGTATACTGTACCGGCCCCGATCACGAGCTTTCCGTAGAATTCCTTCTTGAGTTCGTGCATTCCTGAAAGGGACAGACTCCTTTTTTAACATTCAGTTAACCTTAGGACCGTGACGCTGGGAAGAGCATCCCAGGAAGTAATGCGCCGAAAGATCACCGGCGGAAGTGATGCCCGGAGGATCGTCCGGGGAAGTGAGGCTGCTTCGCAGGAGGCAAAAAGGAGCCAGTCTGCTGCGCAGGCCAGTCAGGCTCCGCCTGGCCAGTCTCGCCTATGGCGAGGCCAGTTCCGCTTCGCGGGGAAGCAAAAAATCGGGTTAGAAAAGCGGGTTATCAGAACGGGTTCTTGAAGAGAAAGAAGCTGAGACAAGTAAAGACGAATTTGAAGGCTTATTCGGATGACGGGGGACCGTTGACGGACAACGATGTCTTGAGAGTGTTCAGCGGGTCTTCTTTCTTAAGCGAAAAGCGGCTCTTGGTTGCGAGATACCGTGCAGACCCCCCAAACAGGAGAATTTTGGGGCAGGCTTTAAGGGCAGGCTCATCGGAATGACAATTAACAGTTACTGCGAAAAGGCTAGATTCAGTCATTCCGACAAAGCTCTTGGTCGGAATCTTGAGAGTATTGATTCACGATTTTGACCTAGAATGTGAACAGACCCTTACTCTAGAACGAAGAACAGGTTTTATTCGGAGAACGGAGAACCGCTCAACGTTCAACCAGTTTCTCTTGCTCTTACGAACCCCCTACCTGCTAACCCAACCCCGGTCTTTCAAAAGCCCAGATCCTGAACAGGAGCACTTCAGGATGACAAAATGAGTTCGTTCTGATCAGATTGCTTCAATCTTCCTTCTTCTCACAACTTGCATCTTGCAACTGAACTTCCGCTCTTTCCCACATCTAACCCGCTGAGCCCGACAATGGCTTTTCCGCAGTTACGATTTTCAATTACTAAATGATAGAATGAGGGCATTCTTGGTTTTCTTCGGTATTAGTATGCATTTTTATTGGAGGAGAGCTTCGTTAAGTGTAGCAAAAGGTTTCCGCCAGAAGAGAAGTGTAATAGCATTAGAAATCTGAACTTGCTTGTATTGTTGGTTCTTCATCGAAGAGGATCTGAAGTGATTTCAATAAAGGGTCAGATAGTTGAAGCGTCGGGCATCTGTGAGTGCACCGAATGTGGAGCGATATCTTATGGAAGGACGATGTGATAATGGATCAGTTAATAGAAAAGTTTTCAAAACTTGGTGTAGATAACGCTCCTGGACAGGAGAGTCTTCAAGATGGCGAGGGGCTTCAACTTATAGGAGAGAAGATTCCCGGAAGACCGGTTGATTTTTCTCATGGGGATGTCAATGCTTTTGAACCGATCCCGGGATCACTGGATGCATTTGTAGAAGGCGTCCGCTCGGGCGGTGAGCAAGCGTATACTGAATACAAAGGAAGAGGCAACATACGAGAATCTTTGTCTGAAAAGCTTTCTACATTCACCAACACTCCAATTTCTCCAGATACGCAGCTCATCATTACACAGGGGACCCAGGGAGCGCTTTTTCTGGCAGCGGGATCACTAATTGGCCGGGGAGATAAGGTCGCAATAGTTGAGCCCGACTATTTCGCCAACAGAAAACTGGTGCAATTCTTCGATGGCGAAATCGTTCCAGTAGCGCTGGATTTTCTGGAGTCTAATGGGCTAGCCGGTTTGAATCTTGCCGAGCTTGAAGAATCTTTCAAAGCCGGTGTTAAGGTCTTCTTGTTCTCCAATCCTAACAACCCGACGGGTGCTATTTACACGGCTGATGAGATTCGGTCTATCGCTTACCTTGCAAAGAAATATGATGTATCGGTTGTCGTAGATGAGCTTTATGCAAGACAAATTTTCGATGGCAGAGTGTATACACATCTGTGTGCCCAAGACACAATACCAGTCAATCTAATCACAATCATCGGTCCATCCAAAACAGAGTCTTTAAGCGGTTATCGGTTAGGAGTTGCATTTGGTTCCGAAAATATCATTGCACGAATGGAAAGACTGCAGGCTATTGTCTCTCTGCGCGCCGGAGGTTATTCTCAAGCTGTACTTACATTGTGGTTCAACGAACCAGAGGGATGGATGGAAGATCGAATCGATGCACATCAAAGGATCCGTGACGATCTGGTAAAATTGCTTCACGGCGTGGAAGGTGTCAAAGTCAGAAAAACAGAAGCCGGTAGTTATCTATTTGTGACAGTTCCCGAGTTGACCGTCACTATGAGAGAGTTTGTTAAAATCCTAAGATTTCAGGCCGATGTTACGGTGACAGTCGGAACGGAATTTGGCCCTCAGTTTATTAATAGTTTTCGCATCAATTTCTCTCAAGATCATCACTTTGCAGCGGAGGCAATTAATCGTACGGTACAGCTGATTGAAAGATACCGGAGAAAATAATAAGCGGTATTTGTTTATCCAAGTGCCTCTTTGTTACTCAGGAATGGTAATCGCTAACCTCAAATCTGGATAAATCCCTTCTTTCGAATCCCTTCTTTCGGGACAGACTCCATTTTTTACATTCAGTTAACCTTAGGACCGTGACGCTGGGAAGAGCATCCCAGGAAGTGATGCCCGGAAGAACATCCGGGGAAGTGATGCCATTATAGAACATTGGACGCAATGCCGGCAAAGATCGTGCCGGGACGCAATGCACTGAGGAGCATCAGTGGACGCAAGGCTGGACTAGAACATTTCAAGAAGTGATGCTGGGAAGAGCATCCCAGGAAGTGATGCCCGGAAGAACATCCGGGGAAGTGAGGCCGACTTCGTCGGGAAGTGATGCTCGCCGGCGCGAGGAAAGAGCCCCTCTCCTCTCTGGTCGTAAAACGTTGTGAAAAGCCGTCCTTTGAGAAGAGCACACACCCCACCGCAAGCGGTCCCCCCCGCTCAAGCGGGGATTTAGAAGCCGTCCTTGGTCCTTCGTCCCAGAACATGGACCCGTCCTTCGAAAGAGAAGGAATAACAGATCCTCAATCTGGAACGAAGAACAGGTTTCCTCGGCGAACGGAGAGCCGCTCAACGGAGAACCATTTTCTTTGCTCTTTCCAGCCCCCAATCCGCTAACCCCAACTCCGGTCTTTCAAAAGCCCAGATCCCGGATCAAGTCCGGGATGACGGTGTTGGGTGTCTCAGTCACAGTCAGTCACCTCCGGTGGCCAGTCGCACTGCGTGCGGCCAGTTTCGCTTCGCGGGGAAAGGGACGCTTGCCAGAAGACGCTGCACGCTGATCGCTGGGAAGAGCCTTCTTCGTTCCAGATAATGAAGCCGTCCTTTGAGAAGAGCACACTCCCCACCGCAAGCGGTCCCCCCCGCTCGAGCGGGGATTTAGGAGCCGTCCTTGGTCCTTCGCCCCAGAACATAAATCCTCCCTTCGAGAGAGCTGGAAGAACAGATCGTCGCATTGGAACGAAAGATATCTTTTCGAACCCAAAATATTCTGCCTTTGACCATGATTCGAGCTGCTAAAGCTTCTTCAAAAGCCTTTCTAGTCTGGCAGGAGAAACAACGGAAACAGCACCCAGGAAACTTGCAAAGTCGTCGATGCCCTTCTTTATAGCCGCTTCCATTTCCTCTGTGACGGTAACGTCATCCTCCCACCACCAGTTCTTTATATTCAAGATCTTCTTCTTTTTATCGAGAACTGGCTCGAAACGGGCAACGAAGTCTGCTCCGTAGAGAACGGGTAGAACGTAATACCCGTACTTCCTGTCCTTAGGCTGTTTATAGACCTCCCATACGTATTCGAATTCGAAAATGCTCTTTATGAATTTCCTGTCCCATAGCAGATTATCAAGCGGAGCTAAAAAAGCTGCCTCAAATGGTTCATCGATTACGAGGCATCGATCGAGAAGTTCGTGATTGGAGCTAGCAATGTAAACTGGATATTCAACCCCCTCGATCTCCAGCTCGATCAACTCACCCGAGTGGACCATCTCCTTTATTGCGGCTATCCGTCCGCTGCTGTTCAGACCCTTTATTCCAAGCCAGGCATCGCCCGATCTCGACCAGAAAAGCCCGATGCTGTCGATCCTTCTTCTGATATGCCAGCGGTGATAATCCTCTTCGGTCGTGTTGGGGTCGGACCTTCTCATAAGATTCTCGGGCATACACCTCCCGGCCAAGTCGTAGAACTTTCTAGTTCCGTTCCTGTGATGTATCACAAGCTCTCCCCGCCAGTACAGACTCTCGAGTGCCGCCCTGGAGACGTTGGTCGGCGCCCAATACCAGCCGACCTTTTTGTCGAAGTCAAAGTCCTGCGAGGAAAGCGGGCCTCTGACCTCAATTTCTTTCATTATGTGATCGGCTATCTCGTCTATGTGCTCGCTACTTCTTATATTAGCTTTTGAGTCTTCCCTGAATCTTTCGAAATACGGCCAGTCTTCGACCGGGTATAAAGACATGTTTTTATCAAAGCCTTCAATCAATTTCCTATCCTCGTAAAGTAGTTTGTAAAGCATTTCCGGTCTGTAATTTTCCACTCTTGACTGGAGAACGAGGTCTGTGTTCATCCCGGCGATGTTCAGCGGATCGAACTGCAGACAACCGACTTTTCTTACAAACTGAAGTATTCCGTCGCTACACTGAATCCTTTTTGGAGGTAGCAGATTCTGATAGGAGAGCAAAATCCTCTTTGCGTGATCTTTGGTGATCTTCATGCTAAACTTCCTTTCTTTGACAAATCTTCTCCCTGAATGTTATCATATGTCTTCGTGATCATCAGCGTACGTTCGGTGAAGCGCCTCTATTGAAGAGACTATAAGGCGAATACTGACGATTCACGATCTACCATTCTCCGTATCTGGGCAGGTCTGCATATCTTATGTGAAGCAAGTAAGAACTCCATTTAGTTGTTCGTCTATTTCTTCGCAAATAAAAGCCCGGGAAGGTTCCCCGAGCTGAATCGATGGTTGAATTTCAATAGATTACGCTTTCGAGAATCACCTCAACAAAGTCGTCTTCATCGCAAATGATTCGAGTATCGTTATTGTCACTTCGAGCTTCTCATTTCCAAACTCACTCTCCACGTAAGGACTCTGCATAGTTATTTCGAGAGACTGAATATCGGCTGGCCTTTCTTCCGGCATGTAATTAGAAGAATTCTGGACAATGAATCTTAGAGGGTCCTGGTTTCCGAAGAAGTAGTCGATGAATTCACTTCGCTCTTGCTCTGTAATACCCAGGGTGTACGTCGCAATCTGACCCGCGGAAGTATCGACCGGAATCCAACCGTAATTGGGTAGATAGAACTCGGCCCAGAAATGTGTGCCAAGGCTCCCAGCGAAAATCTGAAAGCCTCCCGGCGTCCTCGCCGGTATCCCTATAGATCTGCAAAGGGCGGAGAAGATAATCGACTGGGTTCCGCAGTCCCCGAACCCATGCTCGAAGGAATAGACGCTTTCTGGAACGCCTGACGCGTCGATTGAAGCGTGAGCCATAAAGCTGTAAGGGATATTCTCCACAACGTAGTAATATATCTTTCTGGCCTGGAGGTACGGGTTTGTCTCATCTCCAACGATGCTTCTGGCCAGGTGCTCGAACCTTTCATCGAAGTAAATGTCACCTTCAGACTTTGTGAATTCGCGGTACAGGGAGCTTTCGGTGTCATAGTCTCCAACCTTTTCAGGATCGACATCGAACTGTTGTTGGTAGTGTCTAAAAGTGAATTTCACCGAAATATCGAGATCCTCCTCCAGAGCTGAAAGATCAAATTTGAAAAGAATATAGGCTATGTTACCATCAATTTTCGGTAGGCCAACCATCGCTTCTTTCGGAATAACTTCGAGAACGGTAATTTTCTCTTGAGTTGCAGTCTGAAGTGGAAGCGGCAGCCAGATTCTCAGTGAGCCCGTTTCCGGCAACAAGGACCTTTCAGTCTGTAAAGTGTATTCAATAAGATACTCTTTGGGATTGAAATAAGGGCTGAAGTCCGACTTGAAATTGGCAAAAGGCGTTTGCCGCGGCCCGTATTCGCTGAGAAGGTGCTTGACCAGCAAAGTATTGGTGGCCGACCATTTAGGTTCTCTCTTAACCAGTTCTGGATCGCGGGTGAAAAGGTTGTGCTCAAAGTCTTCATAATACATCTCGACACCTTCGACAACAAACCTCTGAATATCTCTATCCACTATGAATCGTCTGATCTCTTCATCGTTCTTGAGATCCGGATAGTGCCTCAAGATTATCTCTTTGGCCTCTTCGAAAGTCAGCGAGAACTCGATCGTGAGTTTCAGCTCATTCTGACTTTGGAAATGCTCGTCCGATCTCTGAAGAGTGTTGCCTAGAACTAGCGCGGACAGAAGCAAGATCAAAAAAACAAGTTTTGTTTTCACACATTTACCCCCCATTTTGTCTAAAGAGAAGACATGACAACAGTATACAACTATTGATTATTCATAATTCAGACAGGCAATATATTCTTATGACCGAAACAAATTTATCAAGACCTGGATCCTTTGTTGTCAATGATGGCTCGCCTAACGAAGGCTAGAAGATTCGACGGCAGTTCTTTGACCAGATCCCGGGTTGGGATGACATTGGGCTATCCGAAAGAGCTGCATCTCATCGCTCTCACTTTGATAGCTGATAGATCAGGACGCCGAAAAGCATTAAGAGCAGACCTGTGAGTTTTGCCGGAGTCAGCTGAAGAGGTGTTTCACCGAAAAACCCCGAAATGTTGATTATTAGTGCGAAGATTATCTGTGTGATAACAATTATCACGATTCCTCTGCTGGCGCCAAGTGCAGATACGCCCTGCGCAATGCTGAAGATGATAAGGACACCGATGAATCCTGAAGTCGCATATATCGGATTCAATCCCTTGAGTGATTCGTAGCTAAGTTCGCCTCTTCCAAAAAGCAGTAAGAGAAATGAAGCAAGGAGAAAACCCGTACCGTGTATGAAGAAATTCGAGCCAAAAAAGCCGATTTTCTCGCTAAGTCGCGCGCTGAAAACGCTCTGCATGGCGATTACTATGCCTGCAGTCACGGAAAAGAGAATACCCTTAATCATTTTTTATTCACCCGTAAAGATCCGAGGCCAGATTCTTGAGTTTGTCGTAATCGACTATTCTAATCTGTGATCTACTGACTCTAAGTATTCCTTCTCTGTCCAGTTCGTTCAAAACCCTGTTTACATGGCGGTAGCTAGCCCCCAAAAGCTCGGCGATCTCAGCTTGACTTTCAGTTTCCAGTTCATCCAGCATTTTTTCATTCCTTTCATTTGAGGTCATCAGCAGAAGGTAAGATGCGATTCTAGTCTTTAGGGGTGCGGAAGAAGTCAAGGTCTTCACGACGGCATTGTGATAAAGCTTGAAAGACAGTTCACGAATGATCAGTCTCAGGACGGCGGGATTGGTCATCAGATTCTCTCTTACCTGAGAAAGCCTGAGAGCCAGAAGTTCAGATTCAGAGACTGCCGAAACCGAAGTCTTGACGGTGAATTCATTGGCTATTTCCAGGTCTCCGAGCAAAGAAAGGGGAACGCAGAACCTAAGCAATACTCTGTTGCCATTTCTCAAGAGAATCGAGATCTTAACCTTGCCTTTCACAAGAAAGTACAGATACTCAGGTCGCTCGTCTACGGTGAAAATGTCTTCGCCTCTTTCGAAGTTGTGCAAGGTGAAAAGTTTATTGACCTCCTCCTCGAAAAACCCGGCCAGTTTGAATCTCGACAAGTATTCCGTTATTCGCTTTCTGTCTCTTATTTCTTTCATGAATAGCCCTCCCGGATAACAGTATATTACCAGTGCAAGTTGAATGAATAGGACAGATGTCTATTAAGACAATGTTCGGATGCTGGAAGGATTTTGCTTCTCTCGAAAGTTTCGTCAGCTATTCGCTTGCGGAGACTCCGCTGTCAAATGCAAGTTTGATGCTAGATTCACGAGGTAAAAAAGGAACTATGATTAGCATTACCTTCGAAGAGCAATGTTCTCTGCAGTGGAAAATGGTTTGTTTCACAAATGGATTGAAACATCGGAGAATTGAACTTGCTGCCTGTATCGGTGTGCTTTTCGATCCACACACTCTACAGAGCGGAAGATAGACAGGATAGGCTTTAGTAATCTGAAGAAACAGATGTGAATAGCGGGTGAGCGCAAAGGTAAACAGAGATGATATACCGATAAGTCTAGACAAGGGCAAGTTCCAAATGTGTCGAGCTGTAGAAAGAATCAAGAAAAATAACATTCGTTAGCTTCGCTTCAGGAAGAAGAGAAACTGCAATAGCTATTGTGAACGATCAGGCTTTATTCGAGAGGAACATCGAGATTCTCAAAATTGAGAGTCCGTACGGGGTATTACGAAACGGAAAAACCAATCTAGTTGAGAAGAGCATTTTCGGATACTTTCATTAGATATGCCCGAAAGGGATGCATTGTATGAGCCTTAAGAGGAAAACTACAAAACGACTTAGTCGGATGAAGTTTGTTACTGCTACTTTCGTAGAACGGCGGACATCGTCGGTACATCCCAGATGGTGATTATCTGCAGTGGAGTCTCGCTTCTTCGTCCGTTTTCGGTCACAAGTATAGCCTCGAGTCTTTTTCCAAGAGCGCTGAATTCGCCAAATGAGTCAACAATGTCGAAGAGGGTTGACTTTCTGCTTACGAATTCCACTGCCTCGTCTTCTTCGGCATATTTCATTACATCACGTACCCGCGTTTTTCTTATGTTTGCCCTTTCTTCATTATCTACACCTGCCATCCATCTGGCGACTGCATTTGTCGTTAGAATACCTATGAATTCATCACCATCATAGACTGGAATCTGAGAATATGACTTCTCCGCGATGATTGTAAGCGCCTTCTCCAGGCTCTCTTTTATATCTATCGTCGCTACTTTCTCGTATCCAAATACTGAAGTTACCTTTGGCGGATTGTTTAGCATCCGCGCAATCCTCTCTATGTCTTGGACTACTTCGTCGTGGGGCTCTGCGATAGGTTTGGCATCGCTTGTTAGGGTGTGCACTATCGCGTTGCGTAACTCGGCATATTCAAGTAGCATGTCGAGAAAGCTTCTCAGGACCTTGTCTCTCTTCGATAAGTCTCTCAAGGATCGTGAGAATCCATCTATCCGATAATCCTCGTTAAATCTGCTCAAGTATCCTTCTATTGATCTGAAGGCCTGCATAAATCTCTCTGAATTATCCATATCGACCTCCTGAATGGAACTCAGCTTACAATTGCAGAGAATCAGCAATGGTAACAAAACCAGGCAAGAAGTGAAGAGACGACTCTCTGCTTAAATAGAGTATATCAAAACAAATCGGGCAGTAGAAGAACAGCAGATCTACAATCGTCATTAGGGGTCGGAGTATTTCTGGTAATTGCAAGATCTCCCGAATACGCGGACCCGTTTCTTGAGGAGAATTACAAGCTATCTATTCATTCCGATATTTACCAGAACTTTGTGGAACGAATATTGTTCACAATGTTTCAAAGAGCAGCCGGGGGATGGCTGCTCTCCAGGAGAAAACCGAATCTAACTGCTGCCGTGCAAGTCGCATAAATGAACAGTATGGAGTTTACTACTGCTGTATCCTAAGTAAAGAAACTAAGAGCTGCTCTCATAATAGAAGTATGGAAATCTCATCTCAATGTGGAAGAGGCCTAATCAATTCAGTCCTCATCTGCTACATCAGACTTTTCAGAATTTTTTTCAGCTTTTTGAACGTCTTCCCTTTCTGCGGATAAGGGAGTGTAAGTAGCCAGTCGTTTATGAGTGCAACTGCCATTGTGTAAGCTCTTCCTTCCTGAATCAGTTCGGCTATTTCCTCGTCCTTAAGAAGGTTGCTCTCGAGGATCATATCGGCTCTCTTGTAGAGATAGGGTTTTGCGGAGTCCGAAATCAGCTCTCGAATCTGTCTTTTGATAATTTCCCTTTCCTTTTCCCTCACAATTCATCACCGTTCAAATCGTATTAAAAGAATGATCTTCTATCTTCATCATCTTCCTCTGATGTCCATGCAAAACAGTGCCTGTTGAAAAGAAAATTCAGTAATTCTAATTTGAAATTACACTAGCATTTTGCAGTGAGCTCATTTTCGGAACAAGAACCGTGAGATATTCTATACTTGCGAGCCGCTTTCGAAAAGTCATGGTGGTTCGACAAATAGGAATTACATCATTCAGATGATCTTTCTTTTTCGACAATTTAGATTTGTTCATTAGGCGGGAGATTACTGTTAGATGACCTCCTGATCCTTTTTACAAGTATCTTGGAGCCAGTCGAGGAGAAATCAAGAATTGATCATTTCTTAATTGAGATTCAGTCTAAAGTGTTAATTCACAGTGATGATAATGAAAGGAAATTGACTGATTGACGCCGCTTGAATTTCATTAAGGCTATTATCTATCTTCATCATCTGCTATTTAATGAGGTTTTCGTCAATACTGCCTAACTGAATGAAACAAACGGAAGTGAATTTCCTCAAATCGAATGATTTGTGGAAATTAATTTCTGGGGAAACCGAGCGTTTGACAATGAGAACCGGACGATCTTGTAAGCCTAGTAGCTTGCCAAGCGATCGAGTGATAAGGCTCTGGGCGAATTCAAGATCGTGAATTCGAATCGGGAAAGTGTTTGACTGGAGCAGATTGAAGCTTTCCGAATAGCCCCTCTGGCTGGCACCTAATTGCAAAGTCAGAGTTTGGAAGAGAGTTGATGTTACGGACATCTAATGACAACTTGGTCCTGGCGAATGCGATCAGTTGAAGTAAGCAAGAGGAACTGGTCGTGCAGTGATCCGCTTAAGATAAATGAAGCAAAATCAGAGTTTCTGGAAGAGGTGTGGAATACTGTGAAAAAAGAGTATCTAACTCGAGCGTACGATGAGCATCGGGCCGGTTGGTTTTTTGGCGAGGGTAATAAGAATAGATACGGCAAGAGAGGTATGACCATGGCCGAGCTTCTCGCAGCCCTAGCAGTATCAACAATGGTTCTTGTCACTGTAACAATAATTGCCTCGCTTTCTCTGAAGTCATCCGGTCAGGTTAGCGCCTCTATGGCCATAGATGAAGAGATTACAAAACTCCATACTTCTATGCGTTCTCTTGTGTCAAGGCAATGGACTCTGCTTGCGGGTGTCGCCGGACTTGAGGATGGCGTTGAAGGGGAAAATGATACTATCGAACTCATGCACAGTATTCCAGCAGAGAGTGTTCTTGAATGGTTGACAACGACTTCGACCATCACATATATTCCACTTGAGAAGAGAATTGTCCATGTTTTTCAGACCAGCACAGACGGGGCTGTAGCAACTAATACGATATCGAATCACGTTGACGCTTTTGAAGTAATTCCCATCGTTAATTTTCTCACTTACCAGGCTACTTTCACATACTATGACAATTCGGGAAGAGCAATTACGAGTCGCAAAGCGGAAGGGGCGGTGAGGTTCTATTAAGAAAGGATTCACTTTTGCCGAGACATTGATTGCCCTTGCAATTCTCGCAGGGTTTTTAACCATGGGATTTGCTCTGGTTATTGCTCACAAGAAAATGTCTATGGAGGTTAGCAGGGTTTCCGAGATTGAAGCGGTGGCAAACCTTGTTGGCGGTTTTATCAGGCAGGATAGAAGACTTCTGGATTGCAAAGACGAGGAGGAAGTTTCGAGCAGGCTCAGCGAGCTGATTGCTATCCTTAACGATGACTACATTTCCAATTCGGGTTTTGCAGGCACCGAAGTTTCGACAATTACTGGAGTTCCATTAATAGAAGATGATGAGATATATACAATCTCATTCAAACTGGCCGATAATCTGGCCAGAAGAGAGGAGGCCTACCATGTTGTGGTCTCGATACGATAGAAACAAAGGGTTTGCTCTTCCAATGACACTTATTCTCCTGACCTTTGGAGCCTTTGTTCTGTTTGCTGCAAGCACTCAACTGAACAGGACATCTCAGAAGATGAAGAACTACAAGACTTCTTCTAGCCTTCAGAACTATGCAACAAATGCTGTTGATACTGCTTCTCACATATTTCTTGAGAACATTGGCACTTATGATCTGGTTCCTTGGGACGGGGTAGAAGAATTCAAGTCGCACATTCTTGCCAGAGGAGGGGTAGAAAAGTATTACTGGCAGAGCTTCCTCGCAGACATAGATAGCTCGGTTGACTGTGCTAATCTTACTGAAGAGATACGGGCACTCTCGGCAGATCCAGGATTGGGAGGGGACGAGTACACGCTAGAAGCATATGTTTACCAGGTCGGTGGGCGCTATACGATCGTTGCTTCGGCTCAGATAGGAGGCAGGAAGGCCTATGCGCTGGGTTTGATCTCTTATGTTAGAGGCGGGCTTGTGATTCCTGCTATCCGCATGGCTGCATTGAACAGGACTCTCGCACTTATGAATGTGACAGGAGGTCATGGCAATCCGAAAGTCCATGGAGATCTAGTCTATGGGAGCGCGGTTGTGCTTAATGGATTGACGATAGACATGACTTCTACCAGTACACCGAGTGACATAATTACGGGAGGAGTCACGGGAGACTCATTGACTGTTTATGAAGATGGAGATGAGCTTGATCAGGAAGGCGTAAATGAGCTTCTCGAGAATTTCCCGGGCTGGTATACGCCTTCCGACCCAAACATTTCATCTGATGATGTTTATAACCAGTGGAAGGCCGAGTATGTGGAGCTTCTTCCCGATGCAAGTTATACAGTTGTTCTCAGCAAGGATCAAACGCTTTCGAGTGTGGATGAAAATGTGATGGTTGTCGTGAAGGCTCCAAGCAATGTCAGCGATCCTCAGTTTCAAGCAAGCTTTAGCGATGAGGGTTTGGAGATCTGCCTTGGCAATAATTGCCTTGAGATTCCCGAGTCACTGACTTCCTCTGCGACTCTATCTATACAGATTGCAGGAGATACTGTTTTTGGTAATGATCCCCACAAGATCAGTGAAGTTGTCGGTCATTATAACGTTTCCGTGCTTGGCAATGCGACAATCAACACGAACATCGTCTTGGACCATCAATATGATTATGTGAATAACGGAAATGGAAATTCACCTGTAGGAAACAAGACAAAGAAAGTCTCTGAAACGATTATCAGCAATATGCTCGGCGAGGAGAAAACCTCTTCGTTGATGCTCGCCACTATCGGTGGAGACATGATCCTTAAATTTGAGAAAGGAAACTCCACCCACGGAAACAAGTCGTTGATAGGTTCATTCTTCTCATGGAAAGATGAGGGGGAAGGCGGAGATATTCTATTTTCTGGAATAGAGAATCTTGATCACGGAAATGGTCACACTCCCCAGCTCTTCCTCTTTGGATCGCTCACAGCTTATTCCTTTGATCCAGATGGAGATGCAGATAATCTGGATTCCTTTGTTGCAGTTGCAGATTCTTGTGATTCTTCATCACCTGGAACAGGTAACGGAAGATTGTCACTCATTGGTATTCAGACCTGGTGAAATAGATTCGCATGAGAGAAGGAAGGCCCCGGTATCGCCGGGGCTTTTTGTTTCAACAAGATATTGTCATTCTCTAGTTCAAATAAGCTTCGAAGCCGTTTTCCATCAGGTCTGAGTACGTCGGAACATCTGTGTAGGTGAGCTCCGTGCCCATGAACATGTTGTAACCGTTGATCAGCGCTTCGACTGTAGCCAGATGCAGGCCGACCCGGTGTTTGAGAGGATACTTCTCATCGTAGAGCACATCGGCGTTTTCTCGCCACGTGTAATCGAAACCGGGATTAGGAGATTCAACAAGGAATGAAATACTTTCTGTGGCGTCTCCGATTTCTCTATGGCTAAGGCCCTTGAATCGTATATCGGACTCTTCGAGGTTCAACGAGACCCCGTAGTTGAATTCTATTTCCATCGTGGCGTATGCGCCAATCTCGAGCCCGCGCTGGTGACAGACAAGCATGTATGCCAGTCTGCCTCCCTGAACCTTATTTCCGTCAACAATGCTGTAGTTGTCTGGAGTATCGCTCTCATGCATGTCGAGGTTGAAATCGACCTTCTCGGTTCTTATCAGTTCAATTATTGCGAAGGCCAGCTTTTCGGTGGGGGTTCCGTCGGGTCGACCGGGGAAGTTTCTATTTAGATTTCTCGACTCATACCCCGGAAGTTCCTGTCCCGATTGATAATGGATGTAGACATCTGGATCGGGAACACCCTGATCTTCGATGTCGGTGTTTCTATCTCCATATACAAGGAAACGAGGCCCCGTCTTCGATTCGATTTGCAGGAAGTGGTCCGGCTGGTTTGGGTAGAATACGGTTCCTATCGAAGCCGCGCTGCTGTTGCCAAAAGGCAGAACAATTATCCTGCCGCTCTTTACCAAAGCGGTTTCAATGAATATTGTCGCAGCTACGGTTCCTGCGATTTCCATTGGATGAGTACCACCCATAAGCAGAAAAGTAGGCCCGGGCACTCCGCTGTCCATGTAGTAGACGGGAGTATCCATGTTCGTTCCCTTGAGAGGTTCGAAGTAATCCGAAAGCCATCCCGTGCTCGTTACGCCGTAACCTGCGCGAATATCAGGCCTGAAAAAATTTGCCATCGAAAATGACGCAACGAGAACCAGCATAAAGATGATAAGAATCTTTCTCATTTTCTATTACCTCCGATCGTTTGAAGAAAAGCAAGGGGCGCCAGGACTCTATCAGCTTGTACAATTACATTATCACGTTTTGAATTCTCAGTGTCAAGCCTTTTTACCTGTGGAATGTGCTCGAAAACGGTGATATCAAACGTCCTCATCGTTTCGCAGATGTGCGTCTGAACCATGTAGATTAGAAGACTGGATGTTGATTCTCTTCTTTGGAGTTATAGACTGTCTGATTTATTGACGCTGTCGAATTTCCTACTTATTCTGAAAACCGGCTTTCGCTTTCGATCTGCCCCGGCCCTGACTAACAGTAAGTATTGCTAAGGTAACTCTGACATTCTTGAATTGAGCTGTTTTTTTGCTATGGTCTTGAAAAGAAAAAACCAAGGAGTAATTCGGGGAGTTCTTAAGAAGAGTCTTCTCACAAAGACTGCCTATGGGTCCTTCTCATCAAAAAGCTGCAACTAACACCGAGAGTTAAGCTTGCTGTTGAAGTTTCTCCATCTGACCCATTCATGGAAAGCGTTCGAGAAGACACAGCTTAACCGTTTTAGGATCTACCGAAAGCGCCCGGCATGGAAAGAAAAAGCCCGGCCGAGAAGCCGGGGGTTAATAGGTGATGTTCTCTTTGATTTCCATCCGAAAAGTGATAACTGCCGGATACCTTTACAAAACGGGCGACTCTATTCAGTCTCGAATCCAGCTCCAACGCCGTTCATAAGTTCATAGAAGCCCGGGAAGGAGACCGAGACGCATTCGGCGTTGCCGATCTCCGCAACCCCGTCCGAGAAGAGCCCGGCGACTGCGAGGGACATAGCCACTCTGTGGTCGTCGTGGCTTTCGACCTTCGCTCCAGTTAGTTTCTTGCCGCCATGGATAGTCATTTCATGATCAGTATCCTCGATCGACGCTCCCATTTTCGAGAGCTCCCTCTTCATTACCTCGACTCTGTCGGTTTCTTTCACTCTTATGCTTTCTATTCCGGTCAATACGGTATCTCCCTCTGCGAAGCAGGCGGCAACTGAGAGAATGGGCAGAGCATCGGGAATGTCGGAACAGTCTATGGTGATTCCCCTGAGTCTGTTTCCCCCCCTGGCCTTTAGAGAGTTAGTAGCCCCGTCGAGAGTTACGTCTCCACCCATCTCCTTCAGGATATCTACGATTACAGAGTCTCCCTGGCTTCCGGACAGATCTAGATCCTCTATCACAATCTCGGAATCGGTAACCAGCGCCGCTACGAGTGGGAATGCAACGGATTCCCAGTCGCTTGGTATTGAGGTTTCGACTGTTCTGTATTCCTGGGGGCCTTCCACTTCGAAGAAGCTGTAGTTCTTCTCGTCGTATTCGATTTTTATTCCGTGTTCGGTCATCCAGTCCACAGTCATTTGGAGATAAGGTCTCTCTATGGCTTTTTGGACTTCGATTCTTGTTTTGCCATTTATTCTCGCGGAGGCCAGAAGCATCCCGGAAATGTATTGGGACATCTTTCCGCCAAAGACGATCGTGCCGGCCTTCATTGGGCCTTTTATTATTACAGGAGCTGCATTGCTGTTTATCCTCGTGGTGACGGCGAAGGCTCCCAGATCTCTCATCGCCTCCAACAGCTTTCCCACGGGCCTCCTACGTATCTGGTAATCACCCGTCAAAACGACGTAATCGTTCAGAGTTCCGGAGATCGCCGTGGCGAAGTAATAGGTCGTCCCGGAATTGCCGCAGTCGATCACATCGTCGGGAACTTTCAAACCATCCTGAGAGCTCTGGATCGTCCACACTCCCTTTTCGATCTTCACATCCGATCCAAAAGCCCTTGCTGCTCTTGTCGCCGAAAGGCAGTCTTCACTGGGAAGAGGGTTCTTTATGGTTGAGAGCCCGTTTGCCATTGTGGCGATGAGGACCGCTCTTATTGTGTGGCTCTTTGAACCGGGTACGGAGAGCCTCCCTGAGAGGTTATGCCTGGAAGCAAAGGCTATCATTTTCATTCCTCCTGTCCTTTGCCAGACCTTCTGGAGAAAAGCTTCCTCAATCCGGTCTTGACAAACTTGAAATTTGAAAACAGCGATATTAGTATGAAGGCTATCAGTATGAGACTGATCGGTCTGGAGATCATGGAGATAATCAGATTATCACCGGCTGAGGCCAGTGAAACCGCTCTTCTAAAATTGGAATCCATCAGCGATCCCAGCACTATACCGAGCACCATGGGAGCCACCGAGTATCCCTTCCTTCTCATAACGAATCCAATCAGACCAAAGATGGCCATAATTAGAACATCGAAAACACTTGAATTTATCGCATAAGCACCGATTATACACAAGATTGCAACCACTGGAAGCAGGATCTTCTTCGGAATCAGCACCATTCTTGCCATTAGAGGTGCCACACCGATTCCGAGAGCAATTATCGATAGAGATCCAATTATTCCAGCAGCCAGTATTACGTAGAAGAGGTCAGGAGTCTGCGTGAAAAGCAGGGGTCCGGGCCTCAAACCATGAACGTACATTGCAGACAAGAGAACGGCGGTAACCGCATCTCCAGGGACGGCAAGTGTCAGCATAGGTATGAGTGCTCCACCTATACAGGCGTTGTTTGCAGACTCACTGGCAACTATCCCTTCGATTGCCCCCTCGCCAAACGGAACTTCAGGTTTTCTGACCGTCTTTTTCGCCTGATCATAAGCGATAAGAGCGGCAACGGGGCCGCCCGTTCCTGGTAATGCACCTATAAATGTTCCAATCAAAGACGCTTGAATCGAAAGTGGAATGTGCCTCGTCAGCTCTCTGAAACTAACTTTCTCCTTTCCCAGTTTTCCGGCTATCGGTTCGAGTGAGCGCTGCCCTATCTGAATCAGGATCTCCGAGAAGCCAAAGAGTCCAATCAGTGCAGCTATTAGAGAGATACCTGCCTGAAGCCTCATCGAGCCGAATGTGAATCTAGGTGTACCCATAATCGGATCGATTCCGATCAAGCTTATGATGACTCCCAAGGCCGCACTGATCAATCCTTTGAGGAAGTTCTTTGAAGTCAAGGATCCGACAGTTGTAAGGCCGAACAGAGCAAGTAGGAAGTAATCCATGGGCGAGAACTGTAGGGCTATCTTTGTAACTGGTTTTGCGAGCAAGGCTAGCATGATCAGACCGAACATTGTCCCAAAAAACGAGTAGAAAGTGGCTACCCGCAAAGCCTTTTTTGCTTGCCCCTTCATGGTCATGGGAAAGCCATCAAGAGTAGTTGCGACAGAACCGGGAGCACCGGGGATGTTGATCAGTATGGCCGATATCGCCCCGGAGAAGACTCCGACGACATACACTCCCATCATGAGGGCCATCGCATCGTTGACAGCCCATGTAAAAGTTACCGAAACCAGAATTGCGGTGGCCATTGTGACGGAAAGCCCCGGCATTGCTCCAACGATAAGCCCGGCAAAGGCACCAACAAATACCAGGAAAATGAACCTGAGATCTATCGCAGCAAGTATCTGTTCAATCATATGCACATCACCTTCTCAAGGCAGGTAGACACTCAGTAGAACACCGAAGGCGTAATATAGACTAAGAGTAGTCCCCACAGAGATTATCCCTAGCAGCCACCAACGCTTTTCTCCAAGGAGGAGCAGCATAAGGGCCAGGTAAGGAATTGAAATAGCAATGAAGCCAATCATCGGAAGAAGCCAGACATATATGAACGTCAGTGCCATTGAAATCGTTATCCTAAGCCAATCAACCTTATCAAAACCACCCGATTTGAAACTCTTGCTTCTTACCGCCTGGAATATCAGAGATATCGCAAGCACAAGAAGTATTACTCCCATGATCAATGGGAAGAGACCGGGCGCAAGCGACCAGGAACCGTAAGGGTTCATTCCCGCCGATACTACAATTATGAAGACGGCGATTACTGCAAAGAAAGCCCCCTCGAGTATCTGAAAATTTAGACTACCGCTCGTTTTCTCTTTCATAGTAACCTCCAAAGACGGTAGACACGAGGTCTACCGTCGATAGATAGATTAGAATCTTTCTATTCCGAAGTCTGCAGGACTATTGGGAGCTACACCGGCGTCATATAGAAGCCACGTGACGATCGAGGTCCAGCGATTCCAGTATTCGATTACTGCATCGCCCTGAACGTCATGCATTCTGGTGTAGAAGCTCGCCTCGGTGAATTCGATCCATCCGGGATCCTGAACTGCCTTCTGCGCGGCTTCGAGAATAACCTGTTTGATCTCGGGCGGAGTTCCTTCCTTTACGAGAATGCAGTTCGGGAATGTCAAAGGCAGGTAGCGCGCCATTTCGGGAATTGCGTCCGCTATTGGAGGAACATCTGGAATGGCAGGAGATCTCTCGCCCTTTGTGTAGACTGCAAGGGCTCTCAGATCACCGGTTTTCAAGTAATCTAGAACCGTACCGATGTTTCCAAAGGTGAAATCAACCTGACCGCTTATTGTTGCGAGCATCGAGGGACTTCCTCCACCAAATGGTGTCATCGACACATCAAGACCTACCTCTTTCAGAAGTAGTCCCTGTATATGACCGCTTGCACCGGGACCGGAGTAGGACATCTTGATCTTTCCGGGGTTCTCCTTGATTGCCGCGACAAGCTCATCCATGGTCTGGAACTGTGAATTTCCCGGTACAACAACCACTTTCATGTCTTCAACATTCATGATGATGCCTTCAAAGTTGTCGAAACCCAGTTTCCCGGTACCCATAACCCTGAAGACTCCTGGAGTCTCGGCAGACAAAAGAAGCGTATAGCCATCGGCAGGTTTCGAGTACACAAAGTCCGTTCCAATAGCTCCAGAGGCGCCCGCCTGGTTCAGTACAATCACCGAAACACCAAGCTGCTTTTCAAGATAAGGTGCCAATGCCCTTCCCACTCTGTCGGTAATACCGCCGGCCGCCCACGGGATAACTAAAGTAACGGCTCTTGTTGGATATGATGCAAGAATCGAGACTGCAATAACAAGAACTAGCGAAAACAGAAGAACTTTCTTCACTACCATCCACCTCCTCGGAATCGGAAAACGTTTGCCATTTGAGAATATATAGATTATACTTTATTGCATGGCAAAATTCGAAATTCAAATATCTCACAATTGATTATTCCCTAACTCTTAATGTATAATGTTTACAAGCAAGAAGGAAGAAACTGCTTTTTTCCTCAAAGAAGAGATTCTCAATCTTTTCTCCGGGATCGGGCGGCATTAATGACAACGGTTTGAGAGAAGTCAGATGGTTTTTTGCAGTTTTAGGAAAAGGTTTTCCAGATTTTTGGAGGCAGAATTATGAACAAAAACGAATCTGTTTTATCGACCTCTGGCAGCAAACTTTCGATATACGCTCTGCTTGTATCGGCGTATTTCTTTTCTTACTTCTTTAGAGTCTCGGCCTCTGTGAGCCTTCCAATAGTCTCGGCGGAATGGGGAATGAGCGCTTCCCTTGTGGGCTTCATATCCAGTCTGTATTTCTATGCGTATGCCTTCATGCAGCCCATCAGCGGAGCGCTGAACGACAGATTTGGCCCACTAAGAATTGTCTCCTTCGGTATGCTTACATCTGGAATTGGAGCTCTTCTCTTTGGCTTTGCCGCGAATCCTGTGTTGCTCGGCACGGGCAGGTTACTGACTGGACTGGGCCTCGCGCCGATGCTCTCCGGAGTTCTCGTCTTTCAGTCGCACTCATTTCACAGGGACAAGTACTCTTTTTTCTCCGGCATAACCTATACTCTCGGAAATTTCGGAGCGGTGATTTCCGTTGCCCCGCTCGCCTTTGCTCTCGATCGTTTCGGAAGAAGAAACGTTTTCATATTGCTTGCAGTTCTTAACTTTGTTCTTGCGGCCTCGCTGATAATTCTGAGGAGAAGAGACCCCGTGACAACTGCAGGCAACACGACTGAGAGAAGCAGTTTCATTGACAACTTGAAGGATTCGTTCAGAAAGATCTTCAAGTCGCGACGACTGAAGTTGATGTTGATACTGTGGGGGACTTCTTTTGGCTCTTTGATGGCTTTGCAGGGACTCTGGGCCGTTACATGGTACCAGTCGGCGTACGGTGTTTCGTACGGAACGGCCAGTCTTTGGTCTACGCTGATAAGCATCGGGGTAATGGTAGGTAATTTCGCTGGGGCATATATAGCAAGACCAGCAAGGCTGAGGCTGACTGCAATTATCGTCTCATGTGTATCTTACGGAGCAGCGTGGATTGTATTCTGGTTGTCTATGAAGAGCCAGTTGCCAATTCCCGTGCCTGGGATCGTTGGATTTTTCCTAGGTTTCTGTGCAGGCGTCACCTACGACCATCTTACTGCCGGAGTGAACGATCTGGCTATGAAAGGGCGAGGAGGCTCGCTCTTTGGAGGAATGAATCTCTTCACTTTCATATCGGTGATCATATTTCAGTCTGGAACGGGATTTCTAGTTCAGCGTTTCTCATCATCCGGTGGAGCTGAAGCGCAAATAAGGGCATTCAATTCGACTTTTGGGATAGTGACATTGCTGGTTATAATAAGTCTAGTAGCGCTACCTTTTCTGAAATCTTTTTCCGAGCAGAGAGGTGATGTACTGTAAAAAAGAGTGACAGGATTACGATAAAGCAGGTTGCTGATTACGCCGGTCTCTCGGCGGCAACGGTATCGAGGGTTATCAACGGTTCGAGACCAGTGAGAGAGGATCTTCAAACCAGGGTTTGGGAGGCCGTAAAGAAGCTCAACTACAGGCCCAACGTTGCCGCAAGATTCATGAAAGGCCAGACGACCAACACGATAGGAATGCTCGTGCCGGATGTTTCACACCCCTTTTTCAGTGCTATGATTGCCGGGGCGATCTTGAAGGCCCAGGAAATAGAGCACGTGATAATCATTTCGACTGCCGATGGAAAGAGAGAGATCGAAAAGGCTGCGATAGACAGCCTTGCAAGGACCGTCGTGGATGGCCTCATCTATTGTCCGGTCTCCACGGGAGACCCGCTTCCCGAAATAGAGAGTTTCAAAGATCTCCCGATAGTGGTTGTAGGAAGAAGAAATGTCTTTGAATCGAAGCCCCACGTCTATACCGACAACGTGAAAGGTGGCTATCTTGCCACTCGTTACCTCTTGAGACTCGACAGAAAGAGAGTAGGATTTCTCGCTGGCTTCTGGTCAACCCCCTGTACTGTAGACAATATAAGAGAAGTGGCTTCCAGCAAAGAGGCTGGCAAATACACTACCCTCGACAGATATACGGGATACAGGAGGGCGCTTGATGAAGAGGGCATAGAATACGATCCTTCTCTCGTAGTGTTGTGCGGATACAGTTACGAGGCAGGTTATGAAGCGGCAAGAGAGTTGCTGGAGAGAATGATCGAGGTCGATTCGGTCATCGCCGCGAACGACCTGGTTGCTGCCGGGGTGATAGCCTTCTTCACGGATCAGGGCGTGAATGTTCCCGATCAGATCTCGGTGGTAGGCTACGACAACAACCTGATTGCTCCTATAACGATTCCCACTCTCACATCTGTCGACCAGGATCCCAGAACCCTGGGGTCGGAATCGGTCGTTGCTCTATCGAAGATACTGTCCGGAAAGAAAGTCTCTGACACTATTATCGATGTCAAGCTTACGATAAGAAACTCCACAAGTGTAATGCATCACTGATTTCTCATTTGATCGAGTATCTTTCACGAAAAACTCTAGATCCCCTTGATAGATATGTCTGAAGAAGCCAAATAAACAAAGCCTTCTCACCAACGCATGGAACGCTTATTGCGCTTACCATTTACCCGCTCGCACTGTGCTCATCAAGTGAGTTAGCTGAGCTTCGAAAGACCCCGATGAGATCCAACTCATATAATTGTCAGTCAAAGCTGGAAAGAGGTGATTGATTTGTATGGAAGAGCTGTAGAGTTTCCATCTTCTGGAAGCTGGATAAATGTAGAGCGACCTCTGACTCTAGAGGATCTCAAAGGGTATGTTGTGCTGTTTGATTTCTGGACATACTGCTGCATAAACTGTATTCATGTGATCCCGGACCTCAAGTGGCTGGAAGAGAAGTACAATGACAGTCCTTTTCTTGTTATCGGCGTCCACTCAGCGAAGTTTGAGAATGAACGTGAAGAGAGGAGTATTAGAGCCGCTGTCGAGCGTTATGAAATAGAGCATCCAGTTCTTATCGACAACGAGTATTACCTTTGGGACAGGTATGTGGTTCGCGCCTGGCCGTCCTACGTCTTGATCGGACCCGACGGAAAGATTTTGTCAAAAACCTCGGGCGAGGGCAAGCGAGATTACCTCTCAAATGAGATTTCCAAAGCTCTCGAGAGTGGGAAGATGAGAGGGATTTTGAGCAACGAGAGAATTCCGCTCACGCCAAAGGCGTACAAGAGAGATTCGACACTTTCATTTCCGGGGAAGATTGCTTTTGGGGATTCAAAAACGATGTTTATTAGCGATTCTAACAACGATCGGATACTCCTAACGGAGCTTATCTCTCCTTTCGAAGCAAAGATAGTCGATCAGATCGGAGGCTGGAGTAGCGGCTTCGGAGATGGGACTTTCGAAGAAGCGCGCCTTGACAAGCCTCAGGGCATGGTCTATTCAGAGGGTGTACTCTACATAGCCGATACAGAGAACCATGCAATAAGAAAAGCCGATCTAATAGAAAGAAATCTAAGGACGATCTCGGGAGACGGTCTTCAGGGATTTAGCTGGCATTTCAGCGGTGAAGCATCTAAGGCGCGGCTTAACTCCCCATGGGATCTCCAATCAGACGGAAGGTACCTCTATATAGCAATGGCCGGAATGCACCAGATCTGGAGACTTGATTTGAAGGAGAACACAATTCGTTCATTCGCAGGCAGTGGGGCCGAGAATATCGTAGACGGTTCGCTGAGTGATGCTAATTTTGCGCAGCCCAGCGGAATATACCTGGATGGCAGGAGTCTTTATGTTGCCGACTCGGAAGTTTCAGGGATAAGGTATGTTGATCTCGGAGCGGAAAAGGTTCACACGGTTGCCGGGAGCGGACTCTTCTCATTCGGTCATATCGACGGGATCCTCCAAAGGGCCTTGTTCCAGCATCCGCTGGGCATTCACGGCAATGGTAGATTTCTGTACATTGCCGACACCTACAATCACGCGATAAGAAAGATTGATCTGGGAATCAGGCGTGTCGAGACGATAATCAAGAATCTAGGAGAGGGAACCTGCACACTGGATGGAGAAAAGTGCTCTACTCTCGGTCTTTTCGAACCGAACGATGTCAAATACAATAGCGGGCTGTTGTACATAGCCGACACGAATAATCACTTGATACGAGTTTTCGACGGGAAGGAACTGGTCGAGTTAGTTATTGGTTGATTCGCAGGAGGCCTTCTCAGGTCAACCGTCAACAGTCCACCGTCCTCCGAAAAAGAAGAAGAACCAGAGCAGAAGTGAGGCCGACTTCGTCGGGAAGTAATGCTCGCTTGCGCGAGGAAGAATAAAACAATAGACGCAAGGCTGGGCAAGAACGGCCCAGGTCGCAATGCCGGCCAAGAACATGCCGGGACGCAAGGCTGGCGAAGATCACGCCAGGTCGCAAGGCTGCCTTCGGCAGGAGGCTGTTTTGAAGCCAGTCTGCTGCGCAGGCCAGTCAGGCTCCGCCTGGCCAGTCTCGCCTTTGGCGAGGCCAGCTCCGGCTACGCCGGGCAAACTAAGACCGTTGAGAAAGAGCGTTGTGGAGAGGTTCGCTGCGCTCACGAGAGAAGAGAGAGAGAGAGAAGAAACCAGTAAGATTGGTGATGAAACTTACGCTGATTCGCAGGAAACCTCTCAGGTCAACTGTCAACAGTCCACCGTCCTTCGAGAAGAGCACACACCCCACCGCAAGCGGTCCCCCCCGCTCGAGCGGGGATTAAAGAGCCGGACTTTTTGAAGAACATGCCGGGACGCAAGGCTGGCGAAGATCACGCCAGGTCGCAAGGCTGCCTTCGGCAGGAGTCGGTTTTGAAGCCAGTCTGCTGCGCAGGCCAGTCACCTTTGGTGGCAAGTCTCGCCTTCGGCGAGGCCAGCTCCGGCTACGCCGGCCAAACTAAGACCGTTGAGAAAGAGCGTTGTGGAGAGGTTCGCTGCGCTCACGAGAGAAGAGAGAGAGAGAAGAAACCAGTAAGATTGGTGATGAAACTTACGCTGATTCGCAGGAAACCTCTCAGGTCAACCGTCACGGGTTCACCGTCCTCCGAGAAGAGCACACACCCCACCGCAAGCGGTCCCCCCCGCTCGAGCGGGGATTTAGAAGCCGTCCTTGGTCCTTCGTCCAATAGCATGGACCCGTCCTTCGAAAGAGCAGGAAGAACAGATCCTCGCTCTGGAACGAAGAACAGATTCCCTCGTCTAACGGCGAACCTTCAACGGCGAACCGTTCAACGATGAACCATTTTCCTTTTGCTCTTACGAACCTCGAACCACCAACCTCCGACCCCGGCCTTTTTTACAACTCACAACTCGGAACTTGCAACTGATCTTTTGCTCTTTCCTACCCCCTACCTGCTAACCCCAACCTCGGTTTTCAAAGATCAGATCCCGGATCAAGTCCGGGATGACAATGTGAGAGGCTTGAGAAAGTGCAATGTCCACGGGATGAAGGCCTAGATAGCATTGAGGATCTTGATGGGTCACTTACTTCTGTTTGCCAGACTCTAGACCCGAGACCCCAGACCCGCTGTCAATCTTGTCTCTACCTGCTAGTCCCAACCCAGGTCTTTGATTGATAGTACCCTTCTGCTATGCTTGGAAAGGCTGCTGCCTCAGTTGCTTTGCACATGCAAAGAGTCTTCTCCGCTGAAAGAACCAGATGAGTTCTTGATAACCATATGCTCATGGATGAGAGAAATCAAGTATGTTGGCACGGTGTTGCATCAAGACACTCGACCATAATTGCGGAGAGTGAAAAAATATGAGAGAAGAGTATTCTAGACATTACAGAAGAAGGGGTTTTTCACTAGTAGAATTGCTGATTGTTCTCTCAGTTGTCGCTGCCCTTATTGCCGTCATCGCTCCCATAGGAACGAATGTACTGCGTAGATCTGCGGCCGTTTCCGCTGCAAGAGATCTCAAAACGCTCTCGAATGCTTTGTCAAATAGGATCTATCTGGATGGAGAGTTGCCTGATTCGATCAAAGAACTCGGGAGAAATATCGACTCAACTTCGTTTGGGGCTGCTTGGAAGCAGAATGAAGACGGTGAATACAGCTACTTTGTCTTCACAAACCGCGAAGTTGATTTCGAGAGTGTGTCGGAGATTCTCACAGATTCAAGGCAGGGAGTTCCTTTCGGAATAGATGATTATGCCTTCCTTGAAGACGGTTTAGAAGAAGACTCGTTGTACTCAGAAGTGATCTATTACAGCCTTTTAGGACCGGATTCGGTGGCTCCCCTTACGGAATTCGGATCGAGTTTTGAGGAGATAAGCAGTGGTTTAATTCAACTCATTATGGATTTTTTTGAAAACCGTGGAAGCTATCCCAGAGATTGGGCCGACTACAGATACGATGATCTTGGTCTTGACAAGGCTTCCTGGACACCTCCAGTTGACGGGGTGCTTTACAAACCTTCGGGAAGACTTCTAAGAGTAATACCTGATTCCGACCACAAGTTCATCTTCAACTTTCTCGATTCGTCTGATAAGTTTGAACTTACGAGCAGTTACAACTGGGACCTAATATTCAATATTGGAGATGATTCTTCTGATACCGGGCACTGGTACCTAAACTCTATAGAAGGAAGGAAAGTCGACATCTCGACCCTAAGAATTGTTAAGGTAAAGTAATTGGAGGAAGTATGACTGACCGGGAAGTCTGCCGGTTTGCTGTTGTTCTTTGTGTGCAAGAAGACCACTCAGATATTTCTTGCAGTTCTGTGAGTAGCGTGAAGAGGTTTTCCTAAGATATCTTCTTGTGTGTTATGTTGAAAGTTCGCTTTCTGGCAATGTGTTCTATGTCGAGGTTTCCAGATAATGATCTCGAATTCTTCGTGAATATCTGGAACGAGCTGTTTCTGGCGTCAATGTTCATCTTCTCGGACGAAAAGATGACGGTTCCCGTTGCACTGAACCCCTTCATCTCAAAGGCAGGTATAAGCTGGGATGTCTTAAGCGCGGGACTTGTGCTCTCTCTATTACCGACGATGATAGTGCTCGCCTTTGCCCAGCCTTGCGTCCGCCGATGCTTTCCAGCGCATTGCATCTTATGTTTTTTTCTTCTTCCTTCAGCAAAGTGGCTCCTTAATGGTCATAAGGTCCTTTGTTGCGCCCTTTTGCTCTTGATCTTAAATCCCCGCTTGAGCCTGACCCACTCTTCCGCTTTTGCCTTACCCTAGACCTAACAACCCCAGACCCGGCTATTCTGAACGTGATCTGCTTTTTCTCCTTGCTCTTTGAAGTCTCGAAGATGGTTTTTCTCGAAGCGGAGCTCTCCCCATTAATCTCTCCCGATCTTGCATTCAGTCCTTCTGAGACACTCTCCGCCACTACGTGGTCCTCCTTCCTCAAGGGAGGATTTGAGAGCAGGATCATCAAGAGCCAGGTAAAGCATGTATTGTCAAGGGGGAAGAGAGACCATACGATCTCTAATTAACACCCTAACTTACGAGTAATGATGAGCTCTCGAGAGTTGATTAAAGAGCTCTTCAAGGCTTTTCCGGATGCCAGATCCTTACTTCACCTCTTTGCTTTTCCTTTCTCTCTACTCTCTGAAAATGGTTTGACTAAGAACGAAGAGCAGATCGTAGCTCTGGAGGGAAGAACTTCTTTCTTTCCTAACTCGCGTCTTGCTATTACGACGGTAAGCAAAATTGTATATTAAACGCTGCTCAGCAGATTTAATTGGCCTTAAATGGATATAATGTGACTTGATTTTCCTTTTATTTACTGTGCCAATCGTATATAATATTTAGTAAGAGACTATTACTAAATAGGTTTCTTAAGTTGTTTGAGGTGAGAAAGTGATATCCAAGCCAAGCGACCTCAAAGGGAAAAACATCGGAAGAGTCATCCAGCTGCTCCTCGCAAAGCCCGATACTCCAAGGGTTGAGCTCGCGAGGCAGACAGAGCTCACAAAGACGACGATTTCTTCGATTGTTGCGTCGTTGATTGATCTTGGAATAGCTGAAGAACTTTCGGGAGAGAAGACTGGTCTTGTAGGCAAGGCTCCGATTCCTGTGAGGATACGAAGTGACGCCGCGACGGTTATTGGCGTGAACCTCGCAAGAGGCAGTACAACAGGTGTGGCCATGTCAGCAAGCGGCAAGCCTCTCGCTTCGAGTGTCAAGTCAGTCGCGAACAAGACCAGGGCCGATGCTACGGCCAATCTCTTCGATGTTGTTCAAAGACTGATCAATAAGTGTTACAGGAATGAGATCAGGGTAGACGCTATTGGGATCGGGGCTCCCTCCCCACTGGATAAGGAGAAGGGAGTAATCTACTCTCCATTTGGCCTGAGTGACTGGCGGAATTTTTCGATTGGTGAGATTACGGAGAAGAAGTTTGGTCTTCCCGTCTTTCTCGTTAATGATGGTGATGGCGCGGCCTTTGGCATGAAATGCTTCGGGAAGTGCAGAGACATCAGTTCTTTTATAAGTCTATATTTTGACGAAGGAATCGGCGCGGGAATAATCCTGAAGGATGAAATCTACAGCGGAAGTTTCGGCTATTCAGGAGAGATCAGCTACGCTCTGCTTAAGAGCTTTTGTGATGAGCCAATTGATGACAGCAGCCTGAGTCTGGATACGATTGTCTCTGCTCTTAACTCTGAGCTTGGAGAGAATCTCGGAAGTATCGATGATTTTCTCTGTAAAGGGTCTGTCTTCAGTCGAAGAATGGCCTCTGTGATCGGAAGAGTCGGTGATGAATTAGGCCGTATTGCAGCGCTTGTTTCAAACATTTTCGGGCCGGAAGCCGTCGTGGTAAATGGGAAGCTTCTGGATTTTGGAGAGATCTTTTTCGAAGCGTTGAGAACCTCTTTCGAATCAAGCCTCTTCTCGGGAGATCAAGTTCGGCTTATAGGAGGTAATAGTGACCAGTTTGAAGCATTCTCGACCGGAGCCGCCAGCTATGCAATATTCAGTTACTTGATGAGCAAGGCACTAACAGATTAGCACCACAAAACTACACAAGGGGGCATGCAAATGAAAAAGAGAGTCTTTATTTCGCTGCTACTGGTAATGTTGATCGGAGTCTTTTCATTCGGCGTAGTCACGCTCAATTTCATCGAGGTTCTTACGAGTCCTGCGAGGACACAGGTAATCAAGGAGATTATCGCAGACTTTGAGGCCAAGAACCCGGATATCAAGATAAATCTCATATCTCCGCCTTATGAGCAGGCCGATCAGAGGGCAACGCTCATGCTCAATACTAACCAGGCTCTTGACATTATTGAAGTCAGGGACTACACAGTGAAGCAGTTCGTGAACAACGGAAAGCTGGAGAACCTTGAGAGCTATCTCTCAGGCTGGGAGCACAACGACACTCTCACTTTCGTTGCGAATCAGGCCGCAAGAACTGTAGACAACACTGCTTTCATCGTGCCGCAGTTCTTCTTCATCAAGGGACTTTTCGTGAGAACGGACGTCCTCGAAGAACTGGGTGTGAACTACATTCCAAAGACGATGAGTGAGCTCGTTGAACTCTGTATAGAGATCACGGATCCGGACAAGAATCAGTTCGGATTTGGATTCAGGGGAAAGTCCTGGGAGTTCAAATTCTCTGATCTGATCGCCACATCATTCTTGAGCGACATCGATGCAGCCAATATCTATAAGACGCAGTCCGGTGATGTCTACTTCGATGACCCGAGGGCTCTTGAAGGACTTAAGATGTATGTGAGACTTTTCGAAGGTGGAGTCCCCGCTGACGGAATTAACTGGGGATTCAACGAACAGGTCAATGCCTTCGTATCGGGTATCACTCCGTTTCTTATTCAGGATCCGGATACGGTAGCCCTCGTAGATGAGATGCTTGGAAGAGAGTACTACACCGTAGTACCGGTTCCAGTAGGTCCTTCGGGGAAAGCTTATCTGGACTATGGATTCAGTGGACTGGGAATCCCTTCATACTCAAAGCACAAGGAAGAGGCGTGGGAATTCATTAAGTATATCTCTAGCCCTGAGGTTAACGCGTACTACAGCAAGAGTTACGGCCCGCTTCCAATCCATTCTTCCACATACGAGAATGATCCGTATTTCAGTTCCGGCGTCTACACGGCATGGAGTTACATGATGAGTCATCCGGAGAAGTACATCTTCGCGTCGTACCCTCTAGACTCCGAAAAGTGGCCAGGTTGGCCCGAGATTCACCAGCAGGATATGCAGTCACTGCTTCTCGGCGACACAACGATCGAAGCCGTTGCTGCCAAATGGGCTGAGTACTGGGCAGACTGATTAAGAACTGAAAGAGACTGACTAAAGATTCGGCACGGCGGAAAAAGACTCAATGATTTCGACGCCGTGCCGTTTTTCTGAAATATACAGACCGGTCTACTGAGAGGTGTTGGATTTGAGAAAGAGCTTCTGGAAGTTTTTCATAATGATGATTCCAGCTTTCATCCTCCTGATCGTTTTTACGTACACTCCCATTATTCGCGGTGGAGTTATGGCCTTTCAACGCTACAATATGTTCGACCTCTCTAAGATAGGGTTCATAGGGTTTGGCAACTTTGAGGCAATAATAAACGATCGCAATTTCGATTTCTTCAAAATAGTTGTCAACACCCTGGTGTGGGTCTTTTTCTCTCTGGTGTTCCAGTTTGGTCTTGGCTTTGGTCTTGCCCTTCTGATGAGAAAGCCCTTCAAGGGCAGAGGGATCTATTCGGCCTTAGTATTCTATCCGTGGGCCGTGTCGGGTTTTGCTATAGGCCTTATCTGGGCGTGGATGTTCAACGGCCAGTTTGGGATAGTCAATGACATTCTTGTGAGGCTGGGGATAATAAGTAATCCTATTGGCTTCCTTTCGAATCCCAAGTATGCGATGATGTCAGTAATAATAGCCAACGTCTGGTATGGGATCCCCTACTTCGCCATTATGCTGCTGGCAGCTCTTCAATCGGTTCCGAACGAGCTTTACGAGGCGTCTAGAATCGATGGCGCCAACAGGTTCAAGCAATTGTTCAAAATAACCATACCTTACATAAGGCCTACCATTATCAGTACGGTCCTTCTAAGAACTATGTGGATAATGAATTTCCCGGAGATAATCTATGGAATGACCGGCGGAGGGCCGGCCAACTCGACGCAAATATTGGCGACTCACATGATAAATAGGATCTACCAGTTTTATGATTACGGTCAGGGCGCGGCGATTGGCTTCATAATAATGTCGATGCTTTTGCTGTACGCGATTGTGTTCCTGAAAATCTCTTCCCGAAAGGAGGTTACCGTATGAAGGCGCTCATGAAGGTTACTGGCAAAATATTGAAAGCGCTCGCCCTCGGGCTCTATCTTGTGGCTGCGTTATTGCCCCTCTATTGGGTAGTGGTGACATCCTTCAAGGGTTCAAGAGAGATCTATACTTTTCCGCTGAAGTATCTTCCTGAGAAGCTGTCATTTGAGAGTTACGCCAAGCTCTTTGGCTTCGCAAATTTCGGCGTGTACTTCCGAAACAGCGCAATAGTGGCGCTTGCAGCGGCCTTAGTTGCCATGCTTATATCTATGTTCAGCGGCTATGCTCTTTCTCGAATTCAGGCGAAGAAATTCAGGAACGGCACATTGCTTGCCATGTACTTCACGCAGATGGTGCCACCGTTCATACTTATGGCCCCGCTGTTCGTAATGCTCGCGAATTACGGGATGACTGATAGACTTTCTACGTTGTTCATCCTCTATGTGACCATGGTAATTGCTTTCAGCACTATCATGTCAAAGAGCTTTTTTGACAGGATCCCCGTTTCGCTGGAGGAAGCCGCAGTGATTGACGGCTGTAATACTTTGCAGGCAATGTTCAAAGTTGTATTTCCCCTCACGAGACCGGGACTGGCGGCGATTTTCAGTTTTGCCTTCGTGAATATCTGGAACGAGCTGTTTCTGGCGTCAATGTTCATCTTCTCTGACGAAAAGATGACGGTTCCCGTTGCGCTGAACTCCTTCATCTCAAAGGCAGGTATAAGCTGGGATGTCTTAAGCGCAGGACTTGTGCTCTCTCTATTACCGACGATGATAGTGTTCGCCTTTGCCCAGAAATACATAATTGCCGGACTCACCGAAGGCGCAATAAAAGGATAAAGAGATTGGAGGATTTTGAGGATGCAGAAGAAGCAGATAACTGAGATTTTGCACCATCTTGGAGAAGAAGATCTACCTTGTGGAGCGGTCAATCCTCCATTGTTTCAGACTTCGATTTTCTCGTTCAAGGACTTTGACGATTTTTCAACGGCCCTTTCAGATGAGACGAACCACTTTCTGTACACGAGGGGGAACAACCCGACTGTAAACATTCTTGAAAAGAAATTGGCTGCGCTCGAGCATGCGGAGAGAGCAAAGCTTTTCGCGTCGGGCGTCGCTGCGATAGTCTCCAGTATTTCAGCCTTCGTGCAGAGTGGCGATCATATAGTGACGATCAAGGACTGCTACAGCTGGACATCCACGTATGTGGCGAAGTATCTAGCAAGATTCGGAGTAGAACACACATTTGTGGAAGGAAGTGATGCAAATGAACTTGAGGCGGCACTCAGACCTAACACAAAGATCATATATCTCGAAAGCCCAACAACATTCACTTTCAAACTTCAAGATCTGACCGAAGTGTCCTCGCTGGGAAGATCAAAGGGAATCAAGACGATAATCGATAATACATGGGCAACTCCGATCTATCAGAATCCGATTGATTTCGGAGTTGATCTCGTGGTGCATTCGGCTTCGAAATACCTTGGCGGAAACAGCGATGTAGTCGGCGGTGTTGTTGCCGGATCAAATGAAGATGTCAAGAGAATCTTCGAAAAGGAGTTTCTAAATACCGGGGCCGTGCCCGATCCCTTTGCCGCCTGGCTCATATTGAGGGGAATCAGGACTCTTCATATTCGGATGCCGGTTCATTTTCAGAATGCGATGGAGCTCAGCAGAAGATTGCAGGAAAACGAAGCCGTTGAATATGTTCTGTATCCTATGCTCGAATCTTCAGATCAGTACTCTCTTGCGAAGAAGCAGATGAGGGGAGGTTCCGGCCTCTTTTCGTTCAAGCTCAAAACGAGAGACATCGACAGGATAAAGAAGTTTGTCAACTCTCTCAAGTTCTTCAGGAGGGCAGTAAGCTGGGGCGGGTATGAGAGCCTAGTCTCTCCCTATGCGGTTTCTCACAGAGATCCCGGTGACAATGTATCTCTGATAAGAATTCACGCAGGATTGGAGGAAATCGAAGTCCTTTCCGAGGATCTCGAGAACGCAATAAGAACCGTTCTTTGAGTGGTTATTGGTACCGCTCATGATAAATGAGTTTCAGGGATATTGGAGGAGATACTGTGTATCATTCTAGATACGAGTCATACGTTAGGCTCAAAAAGGAACTGTCTGAGCTCTTTCCCTATACTGTGAGAAAGAGAGAGAGTATCAGTGACTGGCAGTTCAGCGGATCGCCTTCGGAAACTCCGCCTGAAGAAGGATGGAAAGAGATGTCTGCCGGTTACTGCTGGAATGAAGAGAGCTTTCCCGTCTGGTTCAGATCGAGTCTTGAGAGAGGGAAGCTTGAAGAGGGCGAAAGGCTCTTTCTAAGAATTGTTCCGGGAGGCGAGAGTCTTGTAATGGTTGACGGTCGTTCTTATGGCGAGATAAACGTCTATCATCAACTCCTGGATGTAACAAGATTTGCAGACGGAAAAGGGCATATTCTTGATGTTCAGACCGTTCCGAAGGGGCTCTTCGGTACACATCTGTCCGGACCAGTCTTTGAAGCTGCGGAGCTTCTAACCATAGATGAATCGGTTTCGGGGGCATATCTCGATTTCATGGTGGCTATCGACGTTTTTGAAGCGACGAAGGATGACCTGCTAGCCGAGAAACTGTTGAAGGTCATCAGCGATTGCCTATCGGAAATTGAGCTGCCGAGATCGACGGAACAGTACTTCAAGACCGCTCCGGACAATCCCACCCTTTTTGGTCAGCAGCAATACGGAAGCGTTAATCATCTCTGGCACTCCCCAGATTTCGAGAAGTCGAGCGGTAATGAATTGCCCGAGGAGTACAAGGCTACGATAATGAACGCGCGAAAAACTCTGAATGACTCAATAGTGAAGCTGAGAGAGGAACACGGATCGGCGGGCTCTGTTCAGGTTGCCGGGCAGGCACATATAGACTATGCGTGGCTGTGGCCGATAGACGAAACGAAGAGAAAGATCAGAAGAACCTTTGCCAATGCGCTTAGGCTTATGGAGAAATATCCCGAGTTTGTGTATATCCAGTCTTCGGCACAGATGTATAAGGATCTTAAGGAGAACGATCCAGAACTCTACGAGAGAGTCAGGGAGAGTATAGCAAGGGGAAGCTGGGAAGCGATAGGCGGAATGTGGGTCGAAAGCGACTGCAACATTTCCAGCGCGGAGTCTCTCGCTAGGCAGTTCCTCTACGGTCAGAAGTTCTTTGAAGAGGAGTTTGGTATCAGGTCGTCGGTAGCGTGGCTGCCTGATGTTTTCGGTTTCTCCTGGATACTTCCCCAGATTATGAAAGAGGCGGGAATAAAGTACTTCTCCACGACTAAGCTGAAATGGAATGAGAAGAACCGCTTTCCCCTCGACCTCTTCCGCTGGAGAGGTTTGGACGGAAGTGAGATCGTTTGTCATTTCTTCGATAACCCTCAAGGGGGCTACAACGGAATGATCAACCCCGAAGCCGTTCTAGGAACATGGAATAACTTTCAGAACAAGCAGATTTACAACAAAACAGTCACAACTTTTGGCTACGGAGATGGCGGCGGAGGCCCGACCGATGAGATGCTGGAGTACTATGAACGGTTGAAGAACTATCCCGGAATGCCATGCCTTGAAATGGCCCCACTGCAGAAGTACTACGAGAATCTGCCGAAGGATAGTGAGCTGCCCGTTTGGGATGACGAACTTTACTTCGAACTGCACAGAGGTACTTTCACGACTCAGGCAAGAACTAAGAAGCTCCACAAAGAGGCCGAAGACGCGCTGTACAGACTTGAAGTATTGGGAGCGCTACTTGTCGAGAGAGAAGGGTATCCGATCGAGAGAGTTCGGAAGCTGTGGGAGATTCTTCTTCACAATGAATTTCACGATATCCTTCCCGGCTCGTCGATCAACGAAGCGCATCATCAGGCTGAAAACGAACTCGGCGAGGTGATCGCCGAGGCTGACGAGATCTCCGGAGGCTTCCTGAGTTCCAGGAGCGATGGAAATGCCCTGTTCAGAACCATTATCAATTCAGGTTCATTTCCGCGAGAAGTAATCTTTTCCGATGAAGGCGAGAGATGTTTGCGGAGGTCTGACGGCAAGAAGCTCGCCTCCCAAAAAACGTATGATGGAAAATCCGTATACAGTCTCGACGAGAAGATCTCTCCTTTCTCCGCTCAAGTCTTTGAATACATTGACGAGAAAGTCGAGCGGTACGCGCCCGATGGCGACACCTTGATGGAGAACGCTTATTTGATCGTTGAAGTGCATGCTGACGGAAGTATATCTGCCTACGACAAGATACTTGACAGAAAGCTTCTTTCTGGACCGGGAAATTCTCTCTATGTCTATAAAGACATTCCCGTTGCATGGGACGGCTGGGATATCGATCATGACTATGCCAGATCGAGAAAAAGGCTCGATGCTTATGAAGTGAGAACGATAGAAAGCGGCCCTGTAAGGAAAGTAGTTCAGGCAACTTATCATTACGAGGGAAGCTCGATAATACAGAGATACGTCCTGAATGCCTCTTCAAAGAGGTTGGATATTGAAACTGAAATCGACTGGCACACCAGAAGGACCTTGCTAAAGGCTCTTTTTCCTGTCAATCTTCTCTCCAGGGAAATCAGGTGCGACCTTTCGGCCGGCCATTCGTTCAGAAGCACGAGGGTCAGAAACTCCTTTGAGGAAGCGCGATTTGAATTTCCGGCTCATCGATGGGTGGAGGTTTCGGAACCGGGTTTCGCCGTCTCTATATTGAATGACGGCAAATACGGCCACGCCTGCTCCGATTCCGAGTTTTCGTTGACGCTTCTCAGATCGCCGATCTATCCTGATTTCTTCGCCGACGAGGGAAGGCACAGTTTCACGTACTCGTTGTTTTCTCATGACTCCACAGACTCTCTAGAAGCAGTAGTAGAAGCAGAAGGCCTCAATAAACCACTAGTTCTGGCATCTGGCAGGGTGGATTTCGGTGAAGACTGCCTTCAGATATCGGCCAGGAATCTGAAAGTTCTCGCCTTGAAACACTCCGAGGGAACCGGTTATGTGCTCAGAGTGGCCGAAGTTGAAGGCAGATGTGGGGTTGCCAGTGTCAGAACTTCTATGCCCTTTGAGCGTTGCTGGATCTCCAACATTCTTGAAGACAAGGCCAGCGAACTTCCTGTTGTAGATGGAAGGGTTCAAATCGAGTACAGGCAGTTCGGCTTACATACTCTGATTTTTGAGTGAAGAGAGAAGCTTTGGGAAGTGATGAAGATGAATGAAGCAGAAGGAAAGATACTGGGTATAGATATTGGAGGCACGAAGACCGCAGTTGTTTTGGGCGATGAAGACCTGAATATCATCAGGAGAAGGGAGTTTCCTACTGAACCCGATAGCGGTTTTGAAAACTTTGTCGAGAGACTCTCTTTTGAAATCGATGCTCTGGTGGAGAGGGAGGTTCCGGCCAGAGCGGGAGTATCTGTTGGAGGTCCAATGGATGCAAATACGGGAACTCTTTACAATCCTCCTCATCTCAGGTGGGGGACGGTCAACATAGTAGAACCGCTTGAGGAACGTTTTCATTTTTCCGTGACAGCTCAGCACGATGGAAGAGCCGGAGCCCTGGCAGAAAGTATTCTGGGAGCAGGAAAGGGTTTCTCAAACATTATCTTTCTGACGCTTGGGACAGGCCTTGGAGCGGGAATAATCATAGACGGCAAAGTGTACAGTGGATCGAAGGGATTAGCCGGAGAGGTCGGTCACATGCGAGTGGCCGATGACGGACCGTCGCTCTTCGGCAAGAACGGTTCCTGGGAATCATATTGCGGCGGAACAGGGATTTCGCTGTATGCCAGTTATAGATTCCCGGAGAGATTCAGACGGGGAACAACCGCCGAAGAAATCGCAGGTTTGGCCTTGAAGGGAGATGCTTACGCTGTCATAGTACTTGAGGAAAGCGGAACTTACTTCGGCAAAGGTCTGGCAGTGCTTCTGGACATTCTGGATCCTGACAGAATAATACTTGGAAATCTTGCGTGGCGTCTTCCCGAAGTATGGCTGGAGTCTGCAATGAAGAAGGCTGTCTGTGAGTCTTTGATTGGTGAGGAAGCGAGAGAAAGAGTCGTTCTCTCCGGACTCAAAGACAAGATCGGTGATTACGCGGCGTTGATTGTGGCCAGTGGAAGAGGAGGGAGGCGATAGGAGATGGAGCTTGAAGACGTGGCCCGAAAGGCCTTTGAAGAAAGCATAAGGGTGAAGAAAGAGTTCATTGGACGTTATGGAGAGGCTCTTCTAGAGGTTGCCCGTGAGGTAGTACGTAGAATCGGTAACGGTGGCACGGTCTATTTCATGGGAAATGGAGGAAGCGCTGCAGATGCCGCTCATCTGGCAGCGGAACTTGTGGGAAGATTCTATCTCGAGAGAAGGCCGATAAGGGCAGTGTCCTTGCCCAGCAACGACTCGATTCTTACCGAGATCCCGAATGATTTCGGATATGATCAAATCTTTTCGAGACAGTTGGAAGCCTTTCTGAGAGAAGAGGATGTGGTAATAGCCATAAGCACGAGCGGGAACTCGAAGAATGTAATTAAGGGTCTCGAAGTGGCTAAGAAAAGGCTCTCTTTTAGAATTGGCATGACTGGCAGGACGGGCGGCGAAATGGTCGATCGATGTGACTATTTATTCAAGGTTGATTCAACGGATGTGCCGAGAATACAGGAGACACACATAACACTGGGACACGTGCTGTGCCAGCTAGTAGAAGCTATGGTAGCTGAAAAAAATAGAATTGGGCAGATTTGAAACGGCAGGTGGAATGATGAGATACGACGGAAAGTTCAAGATATTCGACAGTTCAAGTATAAGAACCTATCCGCTTAAGGATAGACCAAGCGAGGTCTCTATCTCAGACTTGATCGATGAAAATGAAGCGATCGATGAAGCAGAAAGCTACTCTTCAAGAGATCTGGAAGAGCTGGCTTCGAAGGTTGTGGAAGCTAGAAGGCAGGACAGACCGGTGATAGTATTCAGCGGGGCCCATATAATCAAGAATGGTATGGGGCCGCTTCTTTCATCGCTCATAAAGAAGGGAATCATTTCTGCCCTTGGAGTCAACGGGGCCTTTACAATACACGATTTCGAACTGGCCTACTGCGGAAAGACCTCCGAGAGCATTCCCAACGCCTTATCAGAAGGACTTTTCGGCTTTGCAGAAGAGACGAACAGATACATAAACCAGGCACTTGTCCATGGAAACAGTCTTCTTATTGGTTATGGAGAGTCAATTGGCAGATTGATATCTGGCGAACCCTTTCCCGAAAAGGCGAAATGTATGTACCCCGAGGTTTCGGTTCAGTATAACGCGTTCCAGAAAGACATTCCGCTCTGTGTTCATTGCGCCGTGGGAACGGATATCTTTCATATGACTGCTCACTTCGATGGAGAGGCTCTTGGTGGTTGTTCCGGAAGAGACTTCCTTGTATTCGCCAACGAGATTTCGAAACTGGAGAATGGCGGAGTAGTCATAGTCATCGGTTCGGCCGTGATAGGGGTTGAAGTGATACTGAAGGCGATTTCGATGGCCGCAAATGTTGGAAAACCTCCAAAGGGAATCACAACGGCCAGCTTCGACATAAGAGAGGCTGATCTCGAGCAAGCTTCCAAAAACAACAAGAGCGCTCCTTCTTACTACTTTCGGGACATAAAATCGATCGTGACAAGAATTCCCAAAGCATTTGGCGGTAATGGTTACTACATAAAGGGCGATCACAGAGAGACTCTGCCGGCATTTTACAGGGCGATTGTGAGGAGATCGGTATGAGTCCAATGAATGAAAAGAAGCCAAGAATCCTCGTTATCGGAGACTTGTTTCTGGACAGGTACGTCTATTACGATCCCGCTCTGTCGAAACCAAGCCTAGAGACGGGGCTCATGACAGTAACTGGAATCAAAGAGGAGTTTTCTCCCGGGGCTGCTGGAAACGTGGCCAAGAATCTTGCGATGCTTGATGTGGAAGTAATCGTGCTGGGGCCTGTGGGCTGCGACGGAAGGCTGTACGATCTCGAAAGAGAACTCAGTAGGTACGGAATATGCACTCAGTTCCTAATAAAGTCGCAGGCTCATGTCACGCCAGTTTATACAAAGTTCATAAACTTGACCACGGGTGAGGAGGATCTTCCAAGGCTGGACGTTCCTCCGACTGGTCTGAACGAGACAAGCAAAGCCGAGATGCTAGGAGCAATCGGACTTCTTGTGCCAACCGTCGATGCCGTCGTTGTCGAAGACCAGGCAGACATTCCCGGGAGGGGATGTGTAGATAACGAGATAGTATGCCGCCTTCTCGAAATGCGCACAAGATTTCGAGACAAGATCTTCATAGCTGATTCCAGGACCAAACCCGAGGCCTTCACCGGTTTTCTTGTGAAGGCTAACTTGAATGAATTCATCCGTGGTTTGAAGGGAATGGATATCCTGAGCAAAGATGAAAGCGAAGTTCCCGACAAAATACTGGTCCAGCGACATTTGGTGGATTTCTCTCGGAAAGTCAGATCGCCAGTTGTAATTACCGCTGGCGAAGATGGATCGTTCTGTTTCGAGTATGGTGTGTTGAACCGGGTTTTCAGGCTTGACGGAGAAGTGAGAGATGTCTGTGGAGCGGGAGATGCTTACATTGCCGCACTCACGGTAGATCAATGCTCTGAAGAAAACACCTTATTGGATTCAGCTAGAATGGCAACGAAAGCCGCAGCACTCTGCGTCTCTCAGAAAGGGACAGGAACACTTTCAATACAAGCGCTTTCCGCGTTGAGTGAACCCGAATACTCCGAAATCGATGATCCTTCAATCTTCAGGAACACCTGCAGGCTTCCTGGTAATGTTAAGCGAGTACTCTTCGATTTTGATGGCACGATTTCTCTCCTAAGAGAGGGCTGGCAGCCAATTATGAGAGATCTCATGATACGTTTCATTACCGGAAAGAAGCAGATTGGAGAAGACGAGCTTTCAAGACTCAGGGTCGAGGTAAACGAATTTATTGCTGAAACCACAGGTTTTCAAACAATACTGCAGATGGAGGGACTCCGTAAGCTCGTTGTTCAGTACGGGTTTGTTCCACCTGACGAGATTATGACTCCACTGGAGTATAAGAAGATCTATACCGGATACTTAAAAGATATAGTGAAGAAACGCATCAATGAAAACACTAAAAGCAGATACTTACTTCGCGGAGCGCTTGGGTTCCTGAAGGCCCTGCGAAAAAGGGGAGTCACTCTTCTGGTTGCATCGGGAACCGATAAGGAAGATGTGATAAAGGAAACAAAATACCTAGGAGTACACAGCTACATGAATGGCGGGGTCTTTGGAGCATTGAACAGCGTCGAGGAGTATTCGAAAAAGAAAGTCATTGAAAGGCTCATGAAAGAGGAGAAAATAAAGCCCGACGAACTCGTTGTAATAGGCGATGGGCCCGTTGAAATCACTGTAGGCAGAGAAGCCGGGGCATTCACCTTAGGGGTTGCCTCAAATGAGAAGGCCGGTTTTGGCTGGAACAAAGAGAAATTTGAAAGACTGGAGAAAGCCGGGGCAGACGTAATAATTCCCGATTTCTCGACTAGAGCCTCGCTTACGAAACTAATTTTCAAGAATGAGATCTGATAGCAGCCGCGAGTCCGACTCCGTTGGGAAGTGATGCTCGCTGGCGCGAGGAAGAATAAAACAATAGACGCAAGGCTGGGCAAGAACGGCCCAGGTCGCAATGCCGGCCAAGAACATGCCGGGACGCAAGGCTGGCGAAGATCACGCCAGGTCGCAAGGCTGCCTTCGGCAGGAGGCATAAGAGGAGCCAGTCTGCTGCGCAGGCCAGTCAGGCTCCGCCTGGCCAGTCTCGCCTTTGGCGAGGCCAGTTCCGGCTACGCCGGGCAAACTAAGACCGTTGAGAAAGAGCGTTGTGGAGAGGTTCGCTGCGCTCACGAGAGAAGAGAGAGAGAGAGAAGAAACCAGTAAGATTTGGTGATGAAACTTACGCTGATTCGCAGGAAACCTCTCAGGTCAACCGTCACGGGTTCACCGTCCTCCGAGAAGAGCACACACCCCACCGCAAGCGGTCCCCCCCGCTCGAGCGGGGATTTAGAAGCCGTCCTTGGTCCTTCGTCCAATAGCATGGACCCGTCCTTCGAAAGAGCAGGAAGAACAGATCCTCGTTCTGGAACGAAGAACGGTTTCCTCGCCGAACGGCGAACCGTTCAACGATGAACCAGTTCCTTTGCTCTTTCCAACCCCCTACCTGCTAACCCCAACCCCGGTCTTTCAAAAGCCCAGATCCCTGATCAAGTTCGGGATGACTCTGAACAGGAGGCCCCAAACAGGAGAATTTTGGGGCAGGCTCATCGGAATGACAATTAACGGTTACCGCGAAAAGGCTAGATTCAGTCAATCCGACAAAGCTCTTGGTCGGAATCTTGAGAGTATTGCTTCTCGATTTTGACCTAGAATGTGAACAGACCCTTACTCTAGAACGAAGAACAGGTTTTTTATTCGGAGAACGGGAACCGCTCAGCGGTCAACCAGTTTCTTTTGCTCTTACGAACCTCGAACCACCAACCTCCGACCCCGGCCTTTTTTACAACTCACAACTTGTAACTTAGAACCGATGCAGTGCTCTTTCCAGCATCCAGCATCTCTTTTCGGCCAACGGCGAACCGTTCAACGATGAACCATTTTCCTTTTGCTCTTACGAACCTCGAACCACCAACCTCCGACCCCGGCCTTTTTTACAACTCACAACTTGTAACTTAGAACCGATGCAGTGCTCTTTCCAGCATCCAGCATCTCTTTTCGGCCAACGGCGAACCGTTCAACGATGAACCAGTTCCTTTGCTCTTTCCTACCTCCTACCTGCTAACCCCAACCTCGGTATAACGACGTTAAGTGACTTCGTCAAAGCCAGACCAGAGTAAATCACTCCTTTTTAAAACTTCTGTTGCATAATTTGGAAAAGTTCGTTTATCATAGTATTTGCTGTTATAATCAGTTTGTTCGATTCTTCCCGCAGGCGATCCTTGCTTTGCAAGGTTATTGAATACTTGTTAGCTGGTCAGCAATAATTAACGAAGTCTATTCGTTAGTTCTGCTGTGAGTTGTTCGACATGATCAAGGATCTGCCTCCCGAAGATCATTAGCTTCTTTCTTCAAGTCGGTTCTTGTCTGATTCGAAACTGAACGGATTAGCCGTTCGGTGAGATTTTGTCCTGAGTGAGTTATTTTCTTGTTTTTCTGGAGGTCGTAAGACCTCGAGTTTGGGGTATTCCCCATAAATACATTACAGTAGGAGGGGTTTTATTTGCGCAAAACGTTGTTAGTTCTGATTGCCGTAGCTGCAATCGTGAGTCTAGGATGGGCTTGCACGACCGTAATCGTCACCAAGGGTGCATCAGTTGATGGTTCTGTTATGACAAGTCATTCCTGTGACTGCGGTGAATGTGATTTCAGGTATGTCTTCATTCCTGCGGCCGACTTCGAAGCCGGTAGTAAGAGACCTGTATATCCTTTCCACGAACCTTATCCACGCTATATTGGTAAAGATATGGGCCCGACTTACGATGATCCTAACTTCGCACCTTACGAACCTCTTGGATACATCGATCAGGTTGAGCACACATTTGCTTACTATGAAGCGGCATACGGCGTCATCAACGAACATCAGGTTGCGATCGGCGAGTGTACCTGTTCGGCAAAGGTCTACGCCCAGCCTGTAGCAGGCGAGTGCATCTTCGATATAGCTGCTCTTTCAAAAGTGGCACTAGAGAGATGTACAACAGCAAGAGACGCAGTTAAGGTCATGGGAGACCTTGCAGTTGAGTACGGTTATTACGGCTGGGGAGAAACCCTGACCGTTACTGACCCCAACGAAGCATGGGTCTTTGAAGTATGCGCATCACCCGACAAGAAGAGCGCTCTCTGGGCAGCAAAGAAAGTCCCGGACGGAGAAGTCTTCGTCGAGGCCAATATTTTCAGGATCAGAGAACTAGATCCGGAAAATCCCGACATCATGTTCTCTCCTAATTTGATCGAAGTTGCTACCGAAGCAGGCTGGTACGATCCCAGCACCGGTCCTATCGATTGGATGGCAACTGTAAGCACAGGCGAGTACTCTCAGCCCTATTACAGTTTGAGAAGAATCTGGAGAGTACTTGACAGGGTAGCACCCTCTAAGGAATTCTCTCCTTGGGTAGAAGATGGATTCACGACTGATTACCCGTTCTCGGTAGTACCTGATGAGAAACTTTCAGTTGCAGACGTAATCTCTCTGTTCAGAGACTTTTACGAAGGCACAGAATTCGATCTAACTGAAGGACTCGCAGCAGGACCTTTCGGCAATCCTAATCGCTATGCAGGATCGAGCAAGCTTATAAAGGGTAGCTGGGAAAGAGCAATCTCAATATTCAGATGTGATTATGTTTTTGTTACACAGGTCAGAAACTGGTTGCCGGATCCTATCGGTGGAGTCGTATGGTTCGGAGCGGCAGCACCTCATGAATCGATTCTCGTTCCCCTTTACTGTGGAATTAACGACGTTCCCTACGCATTTGATCATGGCAATCTTCACGAATTTGATGCTGACGTAGCAGGTTGGGCCATGAACTTCATGGGCAACTGGGCGGAACTGAAATTCAGCTACATGTACCCCGAGATACAGTCTCTTCAGCAGAAAATCGAAGGAAAGCTCTTTGCAGTACAGCCAGCGATTGAAGCGGCAGCAGCACAGCTCTACGAAGTTGATCCCGAACTCTGTAAGGAATTTCTCACAGATTACGTGGCTGATGTAACTAACAGAGTCATGGAAGATGTTTGGGATTTCAACAGGTACCTGATAACTAAGTACAGAGATGGATATATCAACGTTCCCAACGTCGGATCTTCTGCAGGATACCCCGATTGGTGGCTTGACGCAGTAGGATACGATGAGGGTCACATATTTGGAGACGACGGTTACAAAGCAAAGTAGTCTTCTAGAAGCACTCCTTTCACAATGAAACTTGTTCAGAAGAGGGCCGCCCAAAGTGGGCGGCCTTCGCATTTTTGAGCATTAATAGACAATGGTATTGAAATGCCGACTCCGTCGGGACGCAAGTCTGACTTCGGCAGGAAGTGATGCGCCGAAGAACATCGGCGGAAGTGATGCCCGGAGAAACGTCCGGGGAAGTGAGGCCGACTTCGTCGGGAAGTGATGCTCGCTGGCGCGAGGAAGAATAAAACAATAGACGCAAGGCTGGGCAAGAACGGCCCAGGTCGCAATGCCGGCCAAGAACATGCCGGGACGCAAGGCTGGCGAAGATCACGCCAGGTCGCAAGGCTGCCTTCGGCAGGAGGCGTTTTTGAAGCCAGTCTGCTGCGCAGGCCAGTCAGGCTCCGCCTGGCCAGTCTCGCCTTTGGCGAGGCCAGTTCCGGCTACGCCGGGCAAACTAAGACCGTTGAGAAAGAGCGTTGTGGAGAGGTTCGCTGCGCTCACGAGAGAAGAGAGAGAGAGAAGAAACCAGTAAGATTGGTGATGAAACTTACGCTGATTCGCAGGAAGCCTCTCAGGTCAACCGTCATGGGTCCACCGTCCACCGATAAGATCAGTTGCAAGTTCTAGGTCCGAAAGTAAAAAAATCACAGTCAGTCATGCTCCAAAAAACCGCTGTACGCTTAAAAACAAAAAACCGCTGATCGCTCACAAATTTGCTCGTAAAATACGGGGACAGACAGGTTTTCCATTGTCTGTCCCCCCCACTTGATAAAGGTTATCCTCATTTGAGCTCGACACAGAAAATCCATGCTTGGTTCCTTGTTTCGGATAATGAGACTTCCTTTGCCAAGATCAAGTACCAGATCCCGTATAGGAACACTACGGGATGATGAAGTGAGGCACTTCTGAAAGCCTCTTCGTGATAACAATACAAGAAGTCTTCGAAAAGCCGCTATCGTGATGACGTCCTCTGTAACACCAATAATTGTGAATCTGTCAGCCGCTTTTGTTCGCCAGACTCTAGACCCAAGACCCAAGACCCCAGACCAGCTGTGAATCATCTCTATGCCCGCTTGTCGACAAAGCTTATTGGAATGAGGACACAGGTTCAAGGAATTACGACATGAAAAGGAAGTTTCGCACCATTCAGGTTTTCTTTGAATGATATTTGTTAAGCAAATAAGCCGAGAGGAAGACGGTGGCCGGAATCGAAAGGATTATCCCAATGCTTCCTGCAAACGCTCTGATGATCTCTGTTGCAATTACGTCCATGTTGATTATCCTTATCAAAGGTGTTTTGTATGCCAGAAAGACCAGCATCAGGAAGATTGAGCTTCCTGTGTACGCGAGGGTAAGAGTGTTGGTCATCGTTCCCATTATATCTCTGCCGATGTTGAAGCCCGATTTCACGAGTTTGCCCGTCGCGATATCGGGGTTGAGGGATTTCATTTCAAACATTGCCGAAGAGATCGACATCGCGACATCCATCACTGCACCCAGCGTCCCGATGATTATTCCGGCAAACAGCAGACCCATGAAATCGAAATGAATATTTTGGGGTATATACACGAGCATCGTTGCCTCGTCGCTGCTCAGACCCGTAAGGTTGGCAAGTGAGCCGGTTATGTAAGCAATAACGCTTGCAGAGAGTACGCCGCACAAAGTGCCGAAGGCCGCAGAGAATGACTTCGTGTTGATACCGGAGACGATTCCGAAAGTAAGCACTGTAATCAATACCGCCGACAACGAAGAAGCGCCTATAGGGTCGAACCCGGCAAGTATCAGCGGCAACATCACTTTGATTATGATTAGGCCAGTGATAGTAAGAGTTATAAACGATTTGAGCCCGGAGGTCCTTCCAATAAGCAGAAGCAAGGCTATGAATACTAGCACAATAACGAAGACGTATCTCTGCCTTATGAAGTCAGTTATGTGGAAAGTCTCTTCTCCCCTTTGATCAACGTAAAGCACTACGGTATCGCCGTCTTCCACGCGAATATCCATCGCGGTGTTATCTGTAAAGTGGTTCTCGACAATCACCTCTTCACCGGCATGGCTTCCATTAAGAATCTTGATCCTAAGTGTTTGCAGACCCTTTCCCGAATAACCTCCTGTTTCATCGAAACTTACGATCTCCAGGACCTTTCCCTTGATCGTACTTTGATCGTTTACCGAAGCATTTATGAAAGTAAAAAGCACATAACCGAATAAGACCGCTCCCATTATGTAGAGCAAAGCTTTCTTCAATCTCAACTGCAAATCTCCCCCAGGCTCACTTTGTTTCCTTGGAATTATATCATCTAATGCATTACCCGAAGAGGTCCAGGCTATCGAAAGGCCGTAAAGCCGTCAAAGCCAATCGGAGAAAATCTCTCCTTTATAAAACTTGTGTTTCGGATTTTGGAAAAGTTCGTTTGTCATAGCATCTGCTGATATAATCAAGACGGGTGATTCTTCAGGCAGGAGGTCGCGTTACTTCTGAAGTTTGAGTTGATGGTTTGCCGTGGGGACGGTGACCGCACTGATCATTATTCTTCTTGCGACCCACCATGCTTGTGAAATGCAGAGCAAAATATCCGTTTCTGTTCGGTGATTCTGCCTAATCGTTCTTTGAACGAGTTATCAGGCCTTTTCTCTACAGGCAGATCCCGACTCCCTTAGAGCTATCCCGCCAGATAGCGGTCTCTCTAATTAACACTGTTGGCAGGTGCTGCTTAGACATTATTCTTTATGAGGTCCAACGGCCTCAGAAGGGGTTAATCCCCATAAATTCTTTTCGTTGGGAGGGGTTTCAATTGCGAAAGATTTCGTTAGTCCTGATTGTGGTTGCCGCGATCGCAAGCTTTGGTTGGGCATGTACTACGATTATCGTAACAAAGGGAGCATCTGTTGACGGCTCCGTCATGACAAGCCATTCATGCGACTGTGGTGCGTGTGATTTCAGGTATGTCTATGTACCGGCTGAAGACTACGAACCCGGTACCTTGAGACCGGTGTATCCGTTCCTCGAAGGATACCCCCGTTATTCCGGTACCGCTATGGGTCCAACGTACAACGATCCTAACTACCCGCCGACAGAACCTCTTGGCTTCATCGAGCAGGTGGAACACACATATGCGTACTTCGACGGTGCGTATGGAATCATAAACGAGCATCAGCTGGCGATAGGGGAGTGTACCTGTTCGGCAAAGGTCTACGCCCAGCCGGTGGCTGGAGAATGCATCTTTGACGTATCGGCTCTTTCGAAAGTCGCTCTCGAAAGATGCACTACTGCTCGCGAAGCCGTTGAGCTGATGGGAGCTCTTGCGGTTGAGTACGGTTATTACGGCTGGGGAGAAACATTGACGGTTGCCGATACCGAAGAAGCATGGGTCTTCGAAATCTGTGCTACGCCCGACAAAAAGAGTGCTCTTTGGGCAGCAAAGAAAGTTCCGGACGGAGAAGTCTTCGTCGAGGCCAATATTTTCAGGATCAGAGAACTAGATCCGGAAAATCCCGACATCATGTTCTCTCCGAATTTGATCGAAGTTGCTACCGAAGCAGGCTGGTACGATCCCAGCACCGGTCCTATCGACTGGATGGCAACTGTCAGCACAGGCGAGTATTCTCAGCCCTATTACAGTTTGAGAAGAATCTGGAGAGTACTTGACAGCGTAGCACCTTCTAAGGAATTCTCTCCTTGGGTAGAAGACGGCTTCAGCAAAGCTCTTCCATTCTCTGTCGTTCCAGATGAGAAGCTTTCCGTTGCAGATGCAATCTCTCTCTTCAGAGACTTCTACGAAGGTACAGAATTCGATCTAACTGAAGGACTCGCAGCAGGACCTTTCGGCAATCCTAAACGCTATGCAGGATCGAGCAAGCTCATAAAGGGTAGCTGGGAAAGAGCAATCTCTATATTCAGATGTGATTATGTTTTTGTTACTCAGTCCAGAGGTTGGCTTCCTGACCCCGTTGGCGGTGTTGTCTGGTTCGGAGCGGCAGCACCTCATGAATCGATTCTAGTTCCGATGTTCTGCGGGATTACCGATGTGCCTGATGCCTTTGACACCGGTAGCCTAGAGAAGTTTGATCGGGATGTTGCGGCATGGGGCATGAACTTCATGGGCAACTGGGCGGAACTGAAATTCAGCTACATGTACCCCGAGATACAGGCTCTTCAGCAGAAAATCGAAGGAAAGCTCTTTGCAGTACAGCCGGCAATTGATATGGCAGCGGCCCAGCTTTTCGAAGCCGATCCCGAACTCTGTAAGGAGTTCCTCACGGATTACGTTGCAAACGTATCTGAAAGTGTTATGGAAGAACTGTGGGATTTCAACGAATACCTTATTACAAAATACAGAGACGGATACATCAACGTTCCTAACGTTGGTTCATCTGCAGGTTATCCCGACTGGTGGCTCAAGGAAGTAGGATACGCCGACGGTCACCTGTTTGGTGATGATGGTTACAAAGCTAAGTGATCGTCCGGTGTAACACCTCCTTTTAAAGGTTGTACAGAAGAGGGCCGCCCAAAGTGGGCGGCCTTCGCATTTTTGAGCATTAATAGACAATGGTATTGAAATGCCGACTCCGTCGGGACGCAAGTCTGCCTTCGGCAGGAAGTGATGCGCCGAAGAACATCGGCGGAAGTGATGCTCGCTGGCGCGAGGAAGAATAAAACAATAGACGCAAGGCTGGGCAAGAACGGCCCAGGTCGCAAGGCTGCCTTCGGCAGGAGGCGTTTTTTAAGTCAGTCTGCTGCGCAGGCCAGTCACCTTCGGTGGCAAGTTGCACTTCGTGCGGCCAGTTCCGGCTACGCCGGGCAAACTAAGACCGTTGAGAAAGAGCGTTGTGGAGAGGTTCGCTGCGCTCACGAGAGAAGAGAGAGAGAGAGAAGAAACCAGTAAGATTGGTGATTAAACTTACGCTGATTCGCAGGAAACCTCTCATTTTGGGGCGAGTATGTAAAGAAGATTG
>NZ_JFHL01000013.1 GCF_003664995.1 Mesotoga sp. BH458_6_3_2_1
AGGGCTTCTTTCCTAATCCACTCTTTCGTCGAGAAGTTCCTCAGACTTTCAATAAGCCTATCTATCTGGCCGCTGTTCTGAAGATCATCTACCCTCCCCAGATTAACCAGAACTTTCTGTCTAGTCTTATTCCCCACTCGTATATTCTCTACGAGCTGCAGGTAACTCCTGGTGGAACCGTCCTTGTTTTTGAAGTGCTTCAGTCTAAGAAACATGGCACCTATATTATATCACTAAAACTAACGACAAGTCAAGTAATAACAAAGTGACAAGCAAACCCACATGGCACCGCATTTCAAAAACGATTCCAGTGTCTACCACGAACTTATGCACCTTTCACAACTTATTCCTACCATTTATTCACTTTTGCTGTCAAAGTTGAGTCATTGCGGATGACATGTTCATAGTAGTTTCGTTGCCAAATAGATTTCCCGGGCGTGCCGCGAAGCTCGTTCGCTCGAACCGTTGCGGTTGCTTTGAAGCTCTCACGGGCGAACAGCCGTTCGCCCCTACAAAAGAACTGCATAATCGTCTGGAATTATAATCTGGTACCAGTCTATCGTAAGTCCCTCACTGCATCTTCCCGAAACAAATGTGCCTTTGCGCAAATCAATCCTATTCGGTTTTCATAACCCGGTTTTGATAACCCGTTCTTGCTAACCCGCATCTTATAACCCGATATTCACGTTTTTCTTGTCGGAGGACGGAGAACCGTTGACGGTCAACGTGGTTTCATAAGCGTTCAGCGGCTCTTTCGCCGCGCAGCGGACATTGCGACCTGGCGTGGTCTTCGCCAGCCTTGCGTCCTGACATGGTTCTGTCAGCATTGCGACCGCCGATGTTTTTCGGCGCATTGCGTTCAATGTTTTATTCCAGCATCTCCTCCTGCCGAGGCAACCTTGCGTTTTCCAGATGCTGTCTCTCATGCATTACTTCACCAAATCGATCTTGGTATAATCTAGAATCGCGTTACTGTCTGGATTTATGCGACTTCTTCTGGGGAGGTGCGATCTTGAAATCGAAAGTGGGTTACTCAACTGTCTATGCTATTCTCGGAATTCTCTTGGGAGCTCTTGCTCTTCTTAACTATCTCTTCCCGCTAAATCACATGCCCTCTCCAGACGGACCTCACAGCGTGGGGTTTCGTTCTTTCGAAGTGACGAATCCTGAACCGATAGGAGTTTCTGGAATCGATTACTCTGATTCCGCGAAGATACGTCTGGATATTTGGTATCCTGCAGATGGGGTTTCCGGTTATGAAAGAAAGGGTTGGATAAACAATGATCCGATTATCTTTGAAGGGTTCGAGGTTATGACCGGTTATCCAAAGGCTTTATTCGAACATCTATACAAAGTACGAACCAACTCATTCATAGGTGCACCGCCACTTATGGATTCGTCTAGTTGGCCTATTGTTATATTGCTTCTCGGTTGGTCGTCAATAAGTGAATTACATACCTCTCTGGCCGAGTCTTTGGCTAGCAGCGGATATCTTGTCGTAGGAATAGAGCATCCGGGCGCCTGTGCAGTAGTGACCTTTTCGGACGGTAGCGTCTATTATTTTTTGGGAAACGATCTTCTCGACGGATTGCTTGAAGGCACTAGAGAGAATAAACTCAGGCTTCTGTCAGAGTATCTTTCTCGTGACATAGACTACGTAATTGAGTTTCTAAAAGAGATGAATGAAGATCCTCATTCAGATTTCTTTGAAAGGTTGAATATGGAAGACATTGGTCTCTACGGCCATTCCGGAGGCGGGTGCGTCGCCATACGGTATTCGCTTTCAAACGAAGGAGTTCCGATGGTCTTGGCCGATCCTACCCTTGAGGGTTTCACCATTGAGGAACTGGGTTCAGGGCTTTCAAATCCAGTATTGCTGATGACTTCAAGCGAATGGGAATCTGGCGTCAATGGCGGATTTCTTTCAAAGATTTCGGAAGCCTCGGCAAAACAGAACTATTACTTGAGTATAAGTGACATGAGACATGTAGACTTCGCAATGGTCAGAAATCTCTCACCACTAACTTACTTCTTTGGCGAGACAGGAAAGTTCATGAACAACAAAGATGCGATGAATCGTCTTGACAGCGCGGTGAAGTTCTTCTTTGATAGTATTTTTTTCGGCAGAAGCGTTGAGGAACTTTTCAAGCTCTCGGATTCCGTGCCCGAATTCTCTTTAGATAAGATTAGTCTCTTCCAGTGAAGTTTGCTTCTCTTTCGATCATTAGTTCGGCCATCTCGAAATCGAGAGGCGTAGTTATCTTTGGGTTTGGAACGATCGAGTCAACAGTAAGCACTCTGCCACCAAACCCTACGAACAGCTGTGCATCATCAGTTGAGATATGAATTCCGTCTGTGACCGCTTTTCTGTGCGCCTGCAGGATTTCTTGAAACTTGAAGGTCTGTGGGGTCTCTGCCCGTCTAAGATTACTTCTATTTGGAACGTCGACCACCACTTCATCTTCCACCAGATATACCGTATCTGCTGTTTTTTCAGTTACAACTACTCCCGTTCCAGGAGTGACAAGCCTAAGAATCTCCGGAATCTGCTTTTTCGAAAAGAAAGGTCTTGCTGCATCGTGAATCATCACTATATCTGGTTTGATTGTTTCGCAGAACAAAAGCCCGTTTTGAACGGACTCTTGCCTTGTCTCTCCTCCAGATACGACACTTACTGAGTCCATTCCTCTTTTCTCGAGAATCTTCCTCGCCTGACCTAACCAGTCTTTGTGAACGACCAATACAATGAAATCAACAAAAGCAGATCCGTGAAATACTTCCACGGATCTGACGAATATCTCTTTTCCTGAAAGAGGCATAAACTGTTTTGGAAGAGAGGAATGCATTCTCAGCCCCAAACCGCCAGCTACTATTAGTGCCCCTGTTTTCATCTAAGTAAATGAACCACAAGTCCACTGCGCAGTTTTGGCTCGAACCAGGTCGATTTCGGAGGCATTATCCTTCCCTGATCGGCGACGGCCAAAAGTTCCTCCATCGAAGTAGGGAACATCGAAAACGCAACTGCCCAGCCATTTGCTATTCTGTTTTCAAGAGCACTCAGACCCCTAATCCCGCCGACGAAATCGATCCTCGAATCCTTTCTGGGATTATCGATCCCAAGAAGAGGACTTAGAAGGTTCTTCTGAAGTATATCGACGTCCAGGCTTGAAACGGGGTCCTTCGCGTCAAACGTGCCTTCTCTTGCGGTGAGTCGGTACCACTTTCCCAAAAGGCACATTCCAAAGTCGTGTCTCTTCAGAGGTTTAAAAGGACTCTCCGGAGCATCTTCAACTTCAAAGGCAAATTCGACTCTCTCTAAGAACTCCGACTCGGACAGACCATTCAGATCCTGAACTACCCTGTTGTAGTCCATTATCTCAAGATGAGAATGGGGAAATGCTACTGCCATGAAGAAGTTGTACTCTTCATCTCCAGTATGCTCCAGGTTGGATTCCTTCAGTAAATCCCTCACTCTGGAAGAAGATGCTGCACGATGATGTCCATCGGCAATATACATGCACTCGATTTCTTCAAATGCGCTCCTCAGCTTCGCCACCTTTTCCTCTTCCCTGACGGCATACAGCCTATGTTCAACATCGTTTTCATCGATGACTCGCATTGAGAGAGGCAATTGCTTGCAGTACTCCTGCAAGAGATAATCAAGCTTTTCATCTGCTCTAAATGTGAGGAAGACCATTCCCGTATTTGCGTTGACAGTCTTTATATGATTCACCCTATCTTCTTCTTTGTCCTGTCTTGTGAGTTCATGCTTCTTGATGAGATCTTTCTGATACTCTTCCACACTAGCTCCGCCGACTACTCCAATCTGTACATGATCTTTCATCTTTTGCCAGTAAACGTAATAAATCGGTTCCTCCTCCTGTACGAGGATTCCATCATTCAGCATTCTTTCGAAGTTCTCTTTAGCCTTCAAATATACCGACTCGGCATAATGATCTGATTCCATTGGAAGATCAATCTCGGCTCTGATGACATGCATGAAGCTCTCAGGGCTTCTCCCAATCTCTCTGGCTTCTTCAAACGATATCACATCATAAGGTGGGCAGTTGACCTTTTGCTCCATTCCATCAGCAGGTCTCACCGCCCTAAAAGGTCTGAAATCAGACAAACTCTATCCCTCCTCAACAAATCGCGTATAGTAATCTCTCTGGAGATCAAATATCTCTTCTCCTTCATCATCATATCCATGGTGAGTATAACCTATAACATGCAGCACGCCGTGTATCAAGATATAGTAGAGTTCTTCTTCAAAGGAGTTATCAAACTCGGCAGCCTGCTCTGAGATTCTGTCGAGCGAAATTACTATATCACCGATCGTCTCTTCCTCCAAACCGTACTGAAAAGAAAGAACGTCTGTAGGTTCATTTTTGTGCCTGAATTCCTTGTTTATTCTTTCAATTTCGGAATCATCTGTAAGCAGAATGTTCAATGTTCCAATATCTCTGTCTCCAAGCTCTGCGCTGATAACCTTATCCACGATGCTAGTTATTTTGCTCTCTTCTATCTTCTTCAGTGTTTTGTTTTGGATCAGAATCTCCACTGATCGACACCACCTTTTCAGTAGCCTCTTTCGGATACTCGATTCTCTGTTGATTCATGCTCATCAAAACTCTCGTGAAGGCTTCAATAATCTTTTCCAGATCATCCAGATCAAGACCACTCTGGTCAAGTTGTCTTTCATTGTAGATACCGTTGACAACCTCTTCAACAAGCTCCTGGGTTTTTGCGGGAGTGGGCTTCTTTATGCTCTTGAACGCCGCCTCGACCGAATCGGCCAGCATGATTATTCCAGACTCCTTAAACTGGGGCTTTGGCCCCGGGTACCTAAAATCATCGCTCCGCTCTTCTTGACCCAATGTCTTTGCCTTGTGAAAGAAGAATTTCTTTATTCTTGTCCCGTGATGTTCTTTGATAACGTCCTCCAGAAGAAGCGGAAGCCTGTACTTTCTAGCCTGCTCAATGCCTTGTTTTACGTGTTCATTTATCACAAGATTCGACATTGAAGGGGTAATATTATCGTGTGGATTCGTTCCTTCTTGCTGGTTTTCAGTAAAATACTGCGGTCGCTTCGATTTACCTATGTCGTGAAAATACGAAGCAACTCTCGCTAGTATGGAGTTCGCTCCGATTCTCTCTGCAGCGGCCTCCGAAAGGTTAGCAAGTGATATACTGTGATAATAGGTTCCAGGTGCGTATATCGATAAATTCTTCAGCAGTGGGTGAGAGAGATTCCCCAATTCTATGAGACCCGTGTTGGAGTAGATTCTGCTTGCGTATTCCAGATAGGGGACTATTCCAATAACGATTACCGAAGAGAGAATCGGATTGGCGAAAGCAATCAGCAGATCCACAGCATGTATAGGCTCTCCTTGGAGTATTATTCTGATTGCGTTAATCGCTAGGAATATCAAACTAACTTCAAATCCAGCTCTGGCAATTTCGATTCTTCTCTCTATTGCCCTTGTTGTAAGCGCTGTCGCCAGCACTACTACTGACAACAAGATGAAAGTCTCAAGTGAGTTATCGAGATTGGCAGATGCAAGGAACGACATAAACAGCCCGCTGCCAATTCCTTCCTGATAACCTATCAGTACGGTCACCATTGACACACTTAGAAATATAGGAGTCATCTCCGGCAATAATGCCTCATCTGCAAGTGAGGGCACGAAGGAGTTTACAAAAACCCCAAAAGCGACCACCGAAAAGAATGTTATCCTGTATGCCCTGTGAAGATTGAAGTACCTGTTACTCCTCACTGACCTTTCGGCAAAAATATACCAGAGGATCGCCGAGCCCACAAAATAGAGGAAGGGTTTTGAGGGAAGCGTAAGAAATGGCAACCGGTTCAACAGCGCAAGAAACACGGGAAAGACAACGAAATTGGTGAGATCTTTGACATTCAGTAGTCTCTCTAGAGGGAACTGGACTTTGGGGATATCGCTATTCCTCGACCTTTTCTTCTCGTTCATACTCATCGTAAGCCTTTATAATGTCTTTCACAAGGGGATTTCTCACTACATCCTGTTCTGTCAAGTAGGAAAACCCTACTGTAGAGATCGATCCCAAAACTTTCTGCACAACAACTAGACCCGATCCCGAATCCCTGGGAAGGTCAATTTGAGTTATGTCCCCTGTAACAACCACCCTTGATCCAAAGCCTATCCTGGTAAGAAACATCTTCATTTGCTGATAAGTCGAATTTTGAGCCTCGTCAAGGATTATAAAAGAATTGTTTAGGGTCCTTCCCCTCATATATGCAAGAGGAACTACTTCGATTATCGAGCTCTCTCTGTAGTAAGCGAGTTTCTCTGCAGGAATCATCTCCATAAGTGCATCGTAGAGAGGCCTTAAATAGGGGTCAACTTTGTCGAGAAGGGTCCCGGGAAGATAACCCAGCTTCTCACCAGCTTCAACGGCGGGTCGAGTCAGAATTATCCTCTGAACCTTGCCTGATTTCAGAAAATCAACCGCCATTGCCACAGCCAAATAAGTCTTTCCAGTTCCGGCGGGACCGATAGAGAAGACTAGTTCCTTCTCCTTCATAATTTCCATATAATTCTTCTGCCCGATTGTTTTGGGCCTTATTCTATTAGAGAGTAAAGCTGTCTCCTTTACTTCGTTGTAAACCCCCTTGAAACTCTCTCCATCTTCGTCGTGCTGCAGGTGTTGATCAACAATATACTCGAACTCCCTCCACTCTACAAGATGGCCGTCTCTGTTCATTTGAACTAGTTCATCTACAATCTTTCCGGCTATGTCAATTCCAGTACCGTCTTCGCCTTTTATCCAGATCTCATCACCTATAATAGAAATCCTTACATCAAGTTTTTTTTGAATGAACTTTGCTTTTCGATCGTACTCTCCGAAAAGCTCGGCGACTTCAACCCCCATGGGAAGACTGAGCTTTCGTACCGCCAAAAGAACACCTCCTACTCCAGAGATTATACATTAATATTCCGAGATAAGGAGGAATTCACGGATCGGTAACTCACTCATCATCGTCGTTTGGAGTAAGTGCCTTTGCAGAGCTATTTAGCTCTGCAAGCAGATCTCTGATTCTTCTTGTTGTGAGGCCAAATTCCCTGGCAATCTCATTAATGTCATTTTTCAGGACCTCTGAACGTTGCAGTAAGAGCTCTTGTGAAACGCTCTTGTAGACTTCCTGAAGAAAATCTTTGTAACTTGTACCATTTACCATTCTAGCAACTATTGCCTCCTCGGCCAGAACCTTGACGTTCTTCGACATGGAGGAATTGACGGAAGCTTGAACAACATCATTCACCGCCAGATACTCCTCAATCATGTTGATAAGTTCTCTCACATTTCCGGGATAATTATATGATAGGAATCTCTCCTTCAGGTCCTGCGGGATATTCTCAAACTTCACGAGATATCCCTTTTTCTCAAGAATTTGATCGAAGATCAGTGAGATATCGCTCTTCCTTTCTCTCAAAGGCGGGAGATCTATCTTCACAGCCGAGAGTCTGTATCTTAAATCATTTCTCATAGCCGAATCGTCGTACCTGTTGGTTGCAGTTATGAAGCGGACATCCACCTTTATTGGCCTGGTCGCACCTATTTTGAAGAACTCCCGGTTCTCTGTTATTGCAAGTATCTTGGCCTGCAGGTTCAGCGGCATGTCTCCAATTTCATCTAGAAAAAGAGTTCCGTTATTTGCCTGTTCAATAAGACCAACTTTTTCGGAAGTCGCTCCGGTGAAGGCCCCCTTCTTGTACCCAAAGATCTCGCTCTCCAGTAAGTTCTCAGGTATCGCGGCGCAGTTTATCGAATAGAATGGCCTGGAACCTCTGGGAGAGAGCTTAGCTATTACTTCTGCAAGTAGATTCTTTCCCGATCCAGTTTCTCCGAGAATCATTATTGAACCGTCGTAAAACATGGAGAGAACAAGCATTTTCTTCATTTGAATGACTCTGCTGCTATTCCCAATCATCTTATCTAGATGGTCATTGACATTCGAGATGATTTCTTGCACTATCTGCCTCGGACTCTTGTAACTGCTTACCACTCTATAATATCCCTTGAATTCCTGCAGTTCTTCAGAATAGCCCCTAATAATAAATGCCCTAATCGGGTTGTTGTTAATCAGAATTATGTTCGTAAATGCAAAGATCCAGTCATTAAGAACATCTTTGCTGTACTTGCTCGCGTCTATGAAAAGAATAGTCGGCATTTCCTTACCCAGACCGACCAGATAATCGAAATCAACGTCAAATAGACTCTCAAAATACTTTTCACACTGCATTGATTCAAGATTTTCGCCTACCATAATGGTTCTGTAAAGCAAAACTACACCCCCCGGGTTTTCGTGAAGCCTCTGTGATTATACAATGCGCCGTTGTGCTCAAGGAAGCAAAAGAGTGTGCTGGGTCACTTCGACGTCAAAGATAAAGCGAAGCACTTCTCTCTTTAACACAAGGTTGATGCGATATAATTATAAGAAAATAAGGAGGTAAAAATGGATTATAAAACCAGTTACCATAGATGGCTTGATAGCCCAGTAATCGATGAGGCTACCCGTAGAGAATTACTTTCAATCGCAGAAAATGAAACCGAAATAAAGGAACGATTCTACAAGGAGCTGGAGTTCGGCACTGCCGGGCTTCGAGGAAAACTAGGTGCCGGTGACAACCGAATGAACAAATATACCGTCGCCAGGGCTACACAGGGTCTGGCGAATCTCATTCTCTCGGGAGATCCAGAATACAGGAGAAGAGGCGTGGTAATTGCTCATGATTCTAGACATATGTCTCGAGCATTTGCCGAGATCGCGGCATCGGTGCTTACTGGAAACGAAATCAAGGTTTATTTGTTTGATGACATAAGACCTACACCTTTGCTCTCCTTTTCGGTTCTACAGCTCTCGACAATATCTGGAATCATGATTACAGCCAGCCACAATCCAAAAGAGTACAATGGCTATAAGCTTTACTGGGAGGACGGGGCCCAGGTTCTCTCCGATATTGCAGATCGGGTCTATGAAGAAATGCGAAGTACAGAGCTTTTCCTCGGACCAAAGATGATTGAACTTGATGAAGCTCGTACTAAAGGCCTGCTAGTTGAAGTAGGAGAGGAGCTTGACGATCTCTACATATCGAAGGTATTGTCCCTAACACTGAGAGACTCGGAAGAAGAACTGGACAAATCAATCAGAATAGTCTACACGCCTTTGAATGGGACTGGAAATGTTCCCGTGCGCCGTGTCCTGCGTGAACGAGGCTTCAAAAATGTATTTGTTGTTCCGGAGCAGGAGGAACCAGATCCCGATTTTTCGACGATCGGTTATCCAAATCCCGAAGACTTGAAGGCATTTACACTTGCCAGAGAGGTTGGGCAGGAGAAGCGGGCCGACATTCTCCTGGCAACCGACCCGGACGCCGATAGGCTTGCAGTAATGGTGAGGGAGAATGGCGATTTTGTTCCCTTAAACGGCAATCAAACTGGCGCGCTCATTGTTAACTACCTCCTTCTCTCCATGAAAGAGAAATCCTCTATGCCCGAGGATGGATTTATCGTGAAATCCATTGTTACAGGTGACATGGCCAAAACCATTGCGGACAGCTACGGAGTGAAAACTTATGAGGCTCTCACTGGGTTCAAGAATATCTGCGGTAAAGCCCTCGAAGTAGAAGAGAGGAGAGAGGGCAAATTCATCTTCGGCTACGAAGAAAGCATTGGATATGTTGCGGGCAATTTCGTGAGAGACAAGGATGCAGTTTCTTCATCAATGCTTCTTTGCGAAATGGCAGCTTACTTCCTGAGGAGAGGAAAGACCTTGCTGAACGTTCTTGAAGAGCTTTTCGTCAAATACGGAGTATTTGCTGAAAAGCAGATCTCCATGGTTCTAGAAGGTGTTGCGGGACAAAAGCGAGTGAGGAAAATAATGAAAGAATATCGAAAGGAATACCCAACTGCAATCGGCGATTCAAAGATTGTGAGATACATAGACTTTTTCAGTGCAACCGACAATGACATTCTCAGCGGAAGAACTGTCGAAACAGGGGTTCCTACATCAGACGTTATCAAGTTTCAGTTCGACGACGGCTCATGGTATGCAATAAGGCCTTCCGGGACCGAACCGAAACTCAAGATATACATCTATACTGGAGCGAAGGATAGAGACGAAGCCTTTGCCAAATTAGCATACATAGAGAAGTCAGTGCTTGGCAAGATACAATCCATATAGTGAACTTTTTTCTCTTTGACCGGAGGCGGCAACTTGAGAATTTCTAGGAATCTGGTAATGATCACCCTGGCCATATGGACCTTTTCATACATACTCGGAGTTATTCTCACTGAGCGTTTTGTTACAGATCAAAGCGGATATCTATTTTCAGCTGTTTCTAGGAGTCTTTTGTGGCCAATTCTGATTGTAAGTCACTTTCTCTTCCTCAGAAAGATTGAAAGGGCGGATTTTGATTATGTATGGCTTCTATCTCTCTATGCCATGTTCACCGGCTGGATACTCTTCTCCGTCGGAGGCGTTAAAGGCCTATCTCTGATTCTTTCGATTCCGATCGTTTTTCTTTCGGGTCAGTTTTTTAGACTGGGTAGAACCAGCTACGGTGATGTTATCAAGCACATTAAATCAGGCTATCTGGGAAGTCTTTCCTTTTCGTTCAGTCTTGTAATTCTGCTCACCAGTCTTTCATTCTTCTATTCCAAAGAAACGGCCTCAATTCTTTTGCTGTTTCTACTGATAATTCCTGCCTCACTTCTCACTCATTTCAGAGCAGACTTTTTTTCAGGAATCATCTTCGCCTGGTTCTCTTTTGCAATAGGTTTTATCAATATTGGATTTGCCAATCACGTTGCAGTGGCGGGGTTTTCACTTGGACCGATCTTTCTGCTCCTCGCAATCTTCTCCTGTATTCTCGCAAGTGAAGATCCGTCAAAAAGGGTCTTTGCCACCGTCAATCCGCGTGAGCCAGTAGATGAAGCCAGTCTTAGAATTGAGACCGATCCAGATGAATCTAGATTGAAATAGTGCCTCTTATTACAGTGACGGCCTTTCCAAGAATAAGAATCCTGCTATTTGGAAGCAGCTCGAGATCGAGTTCTCCTCTTCTGGAGGAGAGCTGACAGGCTCTGAGGTTTTTTCTCCCGAGTTTCTCGGACCAGAACGGTCCGAGAACCGTATGTGCCGAACCGGTAACCGGGTCTTCGTCGATTCCCACCCAGGGAGCGAAGTATCTCGAGTAGAAGTCGAACTTTTCGTCACCGGGCGAAGAGACGATCAGTCCCTTCACCGTGTATCCAAAATCACGGTTCTGAAGAAGACTGAAGTCAAACGACAAGTCCTCAAGTTTCGATTTCGAGGAGATTATGTAAAGCAGTTTTTCGGTAAGACTGGAGTAGTAGCACTCACCTTCCACACCAGTAATCCTCCCAAGCATTTCATCGATTCTAACTCTGTAAGGGTTATCAGAAGGGAAATTCATCTCTATCTTCCCATCAACGTACCTAACCCCCAGTTTCCCACTTAGTGTTTCGTAAGAGATCTCACCCTTGACTCCAAGCTCGGTGAAGTGTATCCAGGCAGTGGCAAGCGTCGCATGGCCGCACATCTTCACTTCAACCTTCGGTGTGAACCATCTCAAGCCATAAGTGTTTTTCTCGTCACCCGGTCTTACAAATGCGGTTTCCGAAAGATTCATTTCCGATGCTATTCTAGGATATAGTCTCTCATCGATCTCCTCATCAAGGAGACAGACCCCAGCGGGATTCCCGCCAAATGGAACCGCCGTAAATGAATCAACCTGGTATATCTTGAGCATCCAACCACTCCCTTCTAAAAGATTATACGTCAATTGTTAAACTAAAGATAACCAAGTTCAGCCCTGAATGGCGATCCACCAGAATATTTCTCCCACATTCATGTGCACCGAGGGGTGTTTAATGATACAATCTTATTGAGACAAATTCTCAATAAGGGTGATGTTGATGGTCGTTCCTCTGTCAAGAATGTGTGAAGGAGAAAAGGGCAAGATAAGAAAACTGGAGCTTCCTCCTCTTACAAGAGAGAGACTGTGTGGTCTCGGTTTCGTAAGTGGTGAAGAGATCCAGCTGGTAAAAGTGGCCCCCTTCGGAGACCCAAAAGTATTCAGAATAAAGGGAACAGACATTACCCTGAGAGAGGACATTTCGATGTGGATTCTTGTCGAAACCTCCTCCGTGCCGCTTTCATATGCTACAAATGGAGAATACTTCGTAAGTATCATTAATGGTGGAATGGGCTTCAGGGAGAGACTGCGGATGGTTGGAGTAGAAGTAGGCAAGAAAATCACTGTTACCGGCAATATCGGAAAGAGAATCGAGATAAACGCAAATGGTATCCGTTCCGCACTTTCGCGAGGCCAGGCAATGAGAATCATAGTTAGGGAGAGATAAATTCAGTCGTGGAAAATCATAGAGACGGAATCGAGTCAAGAAAATCTACAATAGCACTTCTAGGAAACCCAAATGTTGGGAAAACAAGTATATTTAACGCTCTTACAGGTTCAAGACAAATAGTTGCAAATTGGCCCGGCGTAACCGTTGAAAAGAGAGCCGGAGTAATGAAGCATCACAATCACACCGTAGATGTTATTGATCTGCCAGGCACTTACACTCTCGGTGCCACTAGTCTCGATGAAAAAATAGCTAGGGATTTCCTTGTGAATGAGAAGCCCGGTGTCGCAATGGTCATAGGTGACGCCGTCAATTTAGAAAGAAGTCTCTATCTTCTTCTTCAAGTGCTTGAGCTTCGCGGAGATGTTGTCCTTGCAGTAAACGCAGTCGACGAAGCGAGAAAAGCAGGCTTTGAGATCGACAGAAACGAGCTTTCGAAACAGCTTGGCATTCCGGTTGTCGTTACCTCGGCAGTCACAGGCGAGGGTATCGAAGAGTTGAAGAATACTCTTGTGAAGAGCACCAAGAGCGGTAGCCACGTCCACTATCTTTTCTCTGATGAAGTGGAAGCTCAGCTCAGGGATCTATCCGAGAGAATAAGGGGGAAACCTTCTCTGGCCGGGATTGACGAACGTTGGCTTTCGATAAAGCTCCTGGAAAGGGACGACGAAGTTCAAAAAATAACGGGAATAACTCTGGACTACGACTTCTCTGTGGAGATCGCTGAAACTCGTTACAAATATATAAAGAGAATCCTTTCCACATCAGTAAAAGGTAAAGAAAAGATAGGCTGGAATTTTTCCGAAGCAATAGATCACGTTATGACTCACAGATTTCTTGGGATTTTAATTTTCCTTGCGGTTATGTACATCATTTTCCAGCTGACCTTTACTATCTCAGGACCGTTATCGATTATGATTGAAGAACTGCTCGGAGGCCTCGGTCGCGCACTTGGTGGCTTAATCGGCATAGATTGGCTTCGTTCTCTCGTTGTTGAGGGAATAATTGGAGGCGTCGGAGCCGTCTTGGTTTTCGTGCCTAACATTTTCATTCTTTTCCTGGCGCTTGGAATTCTTGAAGAGACCGGCTATTTGCCTAGAGCAGCCTTTGTTATTGATAGAATAATGTACGCAATGAAACTCAGCGGGCGTTCCTTCATATCTATGCTCCTTGGATTTGGATGCAATGTCTCATCTATTATGTCGACAAGATCGATCTCCGAACCAAAAGAGCGAATAGTAACCATTCTTGTTTCACCTTTTATCTCTTGTAGCGCGAGGCTTCCCGTCTATGTTTTGATTGCAGGCACTTTCTTCGGCGCAAGAGCCGGTGTAGTGATTTTCTTCCTGTACGTTTTGAGCATTGTTATAACGGTCCTTTCCGCGCTGCTGATCAACAAGCTCTTCTTCAAGGGTGAGCCCTCCACATTGATAATGGAGCTTCCACGTTACAGAAAACCGAGGCTCAGTTCAATAATTCTCTATACCTGGAACAAGGGGCGTCACTTTCTCGAAAAGGCCGGTACGATAATACTTGGCGCCTCTGTTGTGATATGGGTTCTCAGTTACTTTCCCTCAGAAGGGACCGGGAGTTTCGCAGCTATGATCGGGAAATCACTTGAACCGCTATTCATACCCCTGGGTTACACGTGGGAAATGATAACCAGTTTGGTTTTCGGAATAGCAGCAAAGGAAGTCATCGTTTCATCGCTCACAACGTTCTTCGGAAATCCAAGCGTTACGGGAACCTCTCTTGGCGTTATAAGAACGTTGATTACACCCGAAGTAGCTTTGAGTTTTCTTGTTTTTGTACTTCTGTACGTTCCATGCATGCCAACACTTGCAGTGATAAAGAATGAAACCGGAAGCTACAAGTATGTATTCTTCTCCGTCTTCTACAGTCTTGCAGTTGCTTATATCGTTGCACTAATCGTAAGATTGGTTGGGGGACTACTATGAGAGGAAGGTCGATAACATTCTGGCTCATATTCGGTGGAGTACTCTTTGCAGCTCTCGCGATGAACTCATTCTATGGATTGCTTTTGACTGATCACGATCCGTTTCTTGCCATCATCATTGGCATAAACTCCGCTATCTACTTTTTCGGAATTGCCGAGAAGAAAAGCGATGTCAGAAAACGGTATTCGCATCTGTTGGTTGGAAGTTTCTTCGCCTATGTGCTCTCAATATACCAGGTTCTTGTGGTGTTTAGTGTCTGGCTGGAGGGGTTACTGATCTCAAGTTGCCTATTGACTATCGAAGCATTGAACCTCCCTCTCATTATATCCGGCTTTGCAATATCCTTTCTTTTTGACTTCGCAAAGAAGCAAATCGAGACAAACAATTTCTAAGAATTCGCCTTGTGGAAACTCTCAAACACTATTTGAGCTTAATATGGTAATATGATTTGTGTTGTGGAGGTGATTGCATGGCACTCGTTTACGTGGTCGATGACGAGCTGAATGTCAGGCGAATTGTCAAAAAGACCATGGAGAACGAAGACAACGAAGTCCATACTTTCGTTACAGCTGAGGAAGCCCTGGAAGAAATAGAGAAGCGGAAGCCAGACCTCCTATTTACTGATTTGAGTTTGCCTTCAATGAATGGAATTCAATTTCTCAAAGAACTGAAGAATAGAGCTTACTCAATACCCGTAATAGTTGTCTCCTCGGATACATCTCCCGAATCGATGAGAAGTGCATTCAAAGCAGGTATAGTTGATTTCCTGACAAAGCCTTTTACGCCCCAGGAAATCAGAGATGCTTTCGAACTTGCCCTCAGAGAAGAAGACAGCATATACAAGCGCGCACGAGAAATAAGAAGGTTGATCGAAGAAGGCGAGACGGGTAGTGCGGAATCGCTAATGAGCGAACTGTTCTCAGATTTTCCCGGCTCTCCGTTTCCACACTTTCTTTACGCTCTGCTGGTGGCAAAGGAAAAACCCAAAATAGCTATTAAACACCTTAAAGCCTCGCTTTCGCTTGATGAAGATTTTAAGGAAGCTTCAGACGAACTGAAGAAACTGGAGGAGTAGGAATGCCTTTCATGAAGGGTGCGATCAAGAAAGACGAGTACTATGTTGTTATCTTCGGATGTGGAAGGCTGGGATCTAGAATGGCCAACTGGCTCTCATCAATGGGCTGCAGTGTGGTTGTCGTGGATAGGAACGAATCTTCTTTCGACGCACTATCTTATGAATTCACTGGGTTCAATATACTCGGGGACGCGACAGAACTTGATGTTCTGAAGGAAGCCAAGCTCGACAAGGCCGATGTAGCTTTGGTACTTACCACAGATGACAACACGAATTTGATGATCTCGATGTCAGCAAAGGAGTATTTCGAAGTTCCCCGGGTTGTTGCGAGAGCTTATGATCCAAATAACATCCAGATGTTCTCGGACTTTGGAATAGAAGTGATCTGCCCGACTCTGTTGGCCGTTGAAAACGTCAAGAATGCGCTCTACTTCATCAGCGGTGATGAAAAATGAAAATCGTGCTGATCGGTGGAGAGAAGATAGCCTACCATCTGGCCAGAAGGTTCTTGAGCAAAGGTCATAACGTGATGATAGTGAACAAGAATGAGAGGTTCTGCGACGAAATGGCTAAGAAGCTCCGAGCAGTCATCGTTAGGGGCGATGGAAGCAAGAGATACGTTTTGGAGCAACTTGAGCTTGACCGGTCAGACCTCTTTGTAGCCTTAACGCCGTACGATCAGGACAATCTAGTTGCTTGTCTTACGGCCTCGAGAGTGTATGGAATAGAGAGACCGGTTGCCATGGTAAATGACCCGGACAACAAGGCCGTTTTCGAGAAGATGGGTATTAAGAGCGTTGTCAGTCCGACCGAAATCCTCGGAGTGGCTCTTGAAGACAGTCTCTTCAGAGAACATATCACGAACTTGCTCCCCTCATCTGAAAAGGTATCAATTCTCAGAATAGAAATGACTGAGAAGTCTCCCATTCTTGGAGAAGCGATCAAAGACATTCCGCTTCCAAACGAAAGCGTCATAGGGGCAATAATCAGGGACGACGAAGTAGTTATACCGAGGGGAAACACTGTGATTGAAATGGGTGATGTTCTTCTAGTGTTAAGTAGCCCAACGGTCCAATCTTCTGTATTCGAAACTCTTCTAGGAGAGGTGTAGATGTTTCAAAATCTTTTGAAACAGAGATATAGACTTGTCTTTGGATACCTCGGGAATCTCTTTGTATTCTTTCCCATTGTTTTGTTGATCCCTTTACTATATTGCATCGGGAATCCCGGTGTCTTCGTCGAGAGTCTCGCCTTTATAACCACAGCTGTGCTGAGCTTTGCCATGGGGCTGATGCTTAAGCTGACTATGAGAGTACGTCCCGGGTCACCGATAACCGTTCAGGAAGGGGCGATAGTGGTCCTTTTTTCATGGGTGATAGCTATTCTCCTGTCCGCTCTCCCGTTTATCATTGGCGGTCATCTGAATTTCACCCAGGCAGTATTTGAATCGACCAGCGGCTGGACCACCACAGGTTTGACCCTGGTAGATGTAAAAACGCTTCCCGAAACCTTCCTTCTTTGGAGAAGCATTATGCAGTATCTCGGAGGTGCCGGTATTGCGATTATAATGATGTCTGCAATTCTTGGACCGGCAGGGCTTGGCCTCTACAAAGCCGAAGGACGGATGGACAATTTAGTTCCTAATATCAAAAGCTCAACGAGAACAATCGCGGTGATATACGGTTCATACGCTCTGGCTGGAGTAATAATGTACAGATTAGCAGGCATGAGTTTCTTCGATGCGGTTAACCACTCATTGACCGCTCTGGCAACGGGAGGATTTTCGACCAGAACTGGGTCTATCGGAGAATTCAACAGTATTTCAATTGAAATCATAACTATCGTCCTTATGTTGCTTGGAGCTACTGGATTTGGAATTCATTACACGCTCTGGAAGAAGAATTTCAGAGCTTTTTGGAACAACGGTGAACCCAAGCTGATGTTCATTATTCTCGCACTTTTCACTCCACTATTGATGACTGGAACTCTAGCTGTGTTTTACTCTTCGGGAGCAGAACAATTCCGACACAGTCTTTTTCAGGCTGTGTCTGCGCTCACTGGCACGGGCTTCTCCACCGTTGACTTTGTGCCCTGGAACCACTACGGAATCTATTTGATTGTTCTGCTTATGATATTCGGGGGAGATCTTGATTCAACCTCGGGTGGTCTTAAGCAGTACAGATTGTTCGCCCTAATCAAAATACTCTGGTTGGAAATAAGAAGGTATTTCCTTCCGAAGGATGCGATCCTGAAGCAAGAGATATGGAAAGGCGAAACTCGAAGATACATAGACAACTCTCTTGTGAAAGAGATTCTACTCGTCTTCTCTCTGTACTTCTTGACCTATGCCGTAGGTACTGGAGTACTGATGTCATATGGTCATTCGATGGCTTTTTCGGCCTTCGAATACGCTTCGGCTTTGAGTACCGTGGGGCTCTCGGTAGGGATAACAGTCCCGGGCGCACCCACAGGAATCATCTGGACCGAGACAATTGGAATGTTTCTTGGAAGACTCGAGTTTCTAGTTGTCATATATGCTATAACTAAGTTGTTGAGAGACGGAAAGATTCTATTTAGAAGACGGAGGAATGCATAAAGTCATGATTAGCAGAATAAAAGGAACTCAGGATATTGCCTTTGAAGATATTGATTACTGGCACTTCGCCGAAGAGATAATCAGGAATATCTCTCATAAGTACGCATTCACTGAAATTCGAACCCCCATCTTCGAAGCGACCGAGCTTTTCAAGAGGAGCGTTGGCGAATCTACGGATGTCGTTCAGAAAGAGATGTACACATTTGAGGACAAAGGCGGCAGATCGATAACTCTGAGACCTGAAGGAACTGCAAGTGTCGCGAGAGCTTTCATTGAGAATTCCTTCATAAATCTTGGGTCACCTGTCAAACTCTTCTACAGCGGTCCGATGTTCCGTTATGAGAAGCCTCAGGCGGGAAGGTTGCGCCAGTTTCATCAGTTCGGTGCCGAGATACTGGGTTCAGAGAGCCCTCTGGCCGACTTCGAGATAATCGAGATGGCCTACAGCTTTCTCAAAGAACTGAAGATCAACAATGCGAAGCTTTTCATAAACTCAATCGGTTGCCCTGCTTGTAGAGAGGATTACAAGACCGCCCTCAAAGAATATTATAGCGACAAACTTGCCGGGATGTGTCCCGATTGTCAGCGCAGATATGAGACGAATGTTCTTAGGTTGCTAGACTGTAAGATCGATAAGGGACTGGTGCAGGGAGCTCCGGGAATTTTGGATTACCTTGATAGCGATTGCAGAAGTCATTTCGAGGAACTACAGTGGTATCTGGAAAGAGCCGGAATTGATTATGAAGTAGATCAGTTTCTTGTGCGCGGACTTGACTACTACACTCGAACTGCCTTTGAGATACGATCTTCTTCGCTCGGGAGCCAGGACCAACTGGTAGGTGGAGGACGTTACGACGGTCTGGTCGAATACATAGGAGGCAAGAGCTGCCCTGCAGTCGGTTTTGCAATAGGCCTTGAGAGAATTGTAATGCTTCTCAAATCCGAAAACGTGAGAATCAATGGACCCGAAACTTCTGAAGTGGCTATTCTGACTTTCGGAAGAGAGGAAAGCGTGAGGGGATTTGACTACGCCAAAAGGCTCCGCAAGATGGGTGTATCGACGTTCGTTGATGTGATGGAGAGAAATATGCGCAACAAGATGAAACATGCGTCAAGAATAGGGGCTAAGATTTCTCTTCTGATTGGAAAGGAAGAAATCGAAAGAGACATAGTGACAATTAAAGTGATGAATGATGGTTCTCAGTTCCAAGTTGATAGTGATTATATGGCAGATTATGTAGTAGATAAGTTAAGAGATATTTCGTAAAACTGGTAACTTAAGTTGTCTGAGAAAGGAAAGAGATAATAATCGTCTCTATTTACCTATAATCCCTTGATTTATCTTCCTGGAGTGTGATATGATCTACTTGAGTAGGAAATCATGCCCAGGAGGTTTTTGCTATGAACAACGAAGAAATACAGTCCTTTCTAAGTAACGACCCGACGATTCAAGACCTTCGTCGTTATGCGAAGATGATGGGAATCAATCTAAAAAGAACAATGCGTAAGAAGGATATTGCTCGTGCTCTGAAGAAATTCGCTCAGAAAAACAATCAGTACTCTAGCAGCGTTACAGTTAAGAGCCCCTCTGAGATTCTTCGTCCTTCAAAACCCGTCGATGCCCGAATTCCTTCATCTTACTCTCGCGACTTTGTCTCGATTCACCCTATTAATCCCTATTGGGTGTACGTAATGTGGGATCTATCGGAATGGACGGCCAGAAACCTCGAGAATTCTTCATCAAAGGTTCTTGTGAGAGTCAGTGATATCACCAACATAATCTACGATGGAAAAAACGCTCACAGATTCAGAGAAGCAGAGATCTCGGTAGATGCCGGTAACTGGTACTTCCAGGTCGATTTTCCAGATGCAGATTATATCGCCGAGATTGGCTACTATATTGACGGACATTTCAAGAGCGTATTGAAGTCCAGAATTGCGAGAACTCCCAGAAACTCGCCAAAATTCACAGACCATGAAATCTGGGTAGATTTGAAGAAGGGGTCGAGAAGAGAAGAAAAGGCTTCTCACGAGAAATTCACTTTCGGGAAGCACGCTAAGTCTTCCGGACCATCCGATAATCCCTCTTCCGATGAGTTCATAAAGACCATCTCGAAGAGCAAGAGTGGAAGGTGATTGTATGGGAAAGGGAAGATTCATTCTCATGCTCCACGCACATCTGCCATTCATTAATCATCCCGATTTTCCAAGCTTCATGGAAGAGAGATGGTTGTTCGAGGCGATTACAGAAACCTATATTCCGCTCTTGCAAGGTTTCAGAAGACTGAAGAGAGATGGAGTGAATTTCAAAGTAACAATGAGTATAACTCCGCCTCTAATGGAGATGTTCGCCAACAAAGACCTGCAGAAGAAATATCTCAATTATCTGAGTTCGTCGATCGAACTTGCTGGAAACGAAATTTCCAGGACCGTTTCGGAACATCCAGCCGCCAATAGGCTGGCAACACATTATCTTCGGGAACTCGAAGAGATAAGGGCCGTCTACAATGAATGCAATGGAGACCTTGTCGGAGAATTCGCCCAACTTCAGGAAACCGGAGAGCTCGAAATTGTTACCTGTAACGCTACACACGGCTTTCTGCCCTTGATGACGAATTTCCCCGAAGCGATAAACGCTCAAATTGAAATAGGTGTTGACTCATACAAGAAACACACAGGAAGAGAACCTAGAGGAATTTGGCTCGCAGAGTGCGGCTACGTTCCAGGCTTTGATTCTTACCTGAGAGAGCATGGCCTTTCTTTCTTCTTCGTGGATTCTCACAGTCTATGGTACGGTGATCCCGCTCCGAGGTATGGGGTATACAGACCGGTGGTCACTCCGGAAAACGTCTTTGCCTTTGCAAGAGACCCCGAATCGAGCCAGCAGGTGTGGAGTGCCGAGGTAGGCTACCCTGGAGACGCGAGGTACCGGGAATTTTACAGGGACGTGGGTTTCGACCGTGAGGAAGACTATATCAGACCGTACATAGATCCTAGCGGAGAGCGGTGCAATACCGGAATAAAGTATTACAAAATTACCGGTAAAGATGTTTCTCTAAACGAAAAAGGCTATTATGACATCGAAGATGCCAGAAGGGCAACTGTCGAGCATGCAAAAGATTTCGCCAACAGGAAAAGAGAGCAGATAAGAAGGCTTTCTTCTCAGTTCGATGGAGAAGAACCCGTAATTGTTGCGCCATTTGACGCGGAGCTATTCGGCCACTGGTGGTACGAAGGTCCCCTCTTCATCGAGGAGCTATTCAGAGAACTAAACGGGGATATTACGGTTGTACCTTCGACCCCGCCAGAAGTTATCAAATCGATGGAGCAGGCTCAGGTAGTTACTCCAAACATCTCCACCTGGGGAGCCAACGGTTACAACGAGGTTTGGCTCAACGGAAGGAACGACTGGATTTACAGACACCTGGACGAGGGCGCCAAGAGAATGATTGAACTGGCTAGAAAGTATGACAGAACTGACGACAGTCTGAAGATAAGGGCTTTGAACCAGATGGCAAGAGAGCTTCTTCTCGCTCAATCAAGCGATTGGGCATTCATAATAACTACCAACACAACTGTGGAATACGCAGTCAATAGGACCAAGACCCATATTGACAGGTTGCTCTCGTTGCACAGTGAAATCGAAAACAACTCTATTGATGAAGAAAAACTGAAGACACTTGAATGGGTTGATTCTATATTTCCGAGTATAGACTTCAGAGTCTACGCAAAGCAGGTTGGTTAGTTAAATCTGCCGTTTTTCTTGACATTGCGCCAATTACAAGAGCATACTTGCTATGGTATAATTCGTGAAGCCGGGGGAGGCATAAACCTCCCCCTATTGGTTGTAGAGTATTAGGTGCTTGGAGGGAGTTGAAAAGTAAATGCCAAACAGGAAATCGAGAGGAAATTCTAATTTCATGAAATCTATTCAGCGGCCGGTTGTCTGGGCAGTGGCCATACTCTTTGGAGTTGGAATAATCTGGTGGTCCGTTGCGCAGTATCTGGGAGGGGGCTCCCAGGGTAATCAACAGAATGCCGGCTCCGAAATTTCTTTCAGTGAAAGTGTGGGCGGTCTCACGAAGGACGGCACACCGCTCTCAGATTCTAACTACTGGATCACCTATTCAGAGTATGAAACGTCAGTACGCGATACGCTTACGAACCTAAGGAGTCAGGGGTACAATCTCGATCCATATTTTGATACGGAAAACTATCCCAGCGAGATGGGAATTAGATACGATATTTTCCAGTCACTTGTAGACCAGAAGACGCTACTTCTGTACGCGACTGAGAATGAGGTTCTCCCGACTACGGAGCAGGTAGATTCCGAAACCAAGAGAGTCGTAGATCAATACGTTGCCGACGAAGAGACAAAATCTGCGATTATCTATCAGTATGGTTCGGTTGATGCCTTTACTGAGTTAATAAGGGACTACGTGGCGACACAACTGCTCACAACAAATGTGACGAACAAAGCTATCCCCGACATGAATGAAAGATTCCAGAAATACGTTGAGGAGAACCTGGAGGATCTGAAGCTAAATTACGAACGAGTCGATGCCAACCATATTCTGGTCACAGATGAAGCGAGCGCGTTAGAGATTAAGACAATGATTGATAACGGAGAGATTTCATTCACCGATGCAGCGACAAGCTTCTCAATCGATACAGGTACCGCAGTCAATGGCGGTGCTTTGGGCGAGTTCAGTAGAGGACAGATGGTTAAGGAGTTTGAAGACGCGTCTTTTGATGCAACACCCGGTGTTGTAGTCGGACCTGTCGAATCACAGTTTGGCTATCACCTTATACTCGTGAACAGCAAAACCACTTTCGACAGTTTTGAGGAGTTCGCCAGTACATCTTCTTATCAATCAGAGCTCACCCAGTTCGAAAACGAAGAGTTCAACGCATGGATTTCCGAATACAGGGACAAGAGCAATTTGTCGCAAGAGATAAATGACCCCGATCTGCAAATGTACGCTAGATATGACGAGGCGATGGCAGATCCAGAAAAAGCCTCCGAGCTTCTTGAAGAGCTTGAAAGAGACTACTTTGATGAATCTGGGAACATACTTGTCGGAGAGTCTTTCCTTCCTGTTGTCTTCTACACTGAGCTTGCTGAAAGCGAGATAGGAAATCTCAGGAATCAGACACTTGACCTTGAGGATCTCCAGGATCTTCTTTTAGCGCTCCCGGCAACGGCGACATCCATGTCGGCTGAGCAAATCGAGATCGAGCTTGAGACGATTCCTTCAACAGAGACAGAGATTAGAGGTATTCTCCTTGAAGCAAAAAGAGCCAGAGAGTACATCAGCGAATTTGGTGTCGAGAGTCTTGAAGAGGTCGAAGAAATGCTTACCGAGAAACGCAAGACTTTCGATGACAAGAACTTGCGGTTCGAGAATTCCGTTAAATACCTGTATTCTGTAATGCCCAATTCGACTAGGGTCGTAAACTACATGTACCAGGTTGACGGTGACAATCCTGAGGTAGCCTACATGTACAACGAGAATTCTTACAACATGAATGTGAGGCCGCTACTGGAAAGCCCCGAGCTGCTTGACAGTTACCTTCAATACTATGGTCAGTATTTCGGTGCTCAGGCGAGGTCGCTTCTAATTGACTCGCCGGTTCAAAGCATAGAGAGCGATCTCAATCAGAAAGTCATTAATTCTACTGAAGCGGCAACCGATCTTAAGATCAGCGCTCTGTATCTACTTGTCGATATTTACGAGAAAATGGCCGTATCACAGGAGAACGAGCAGATGATGCAGATCTACCTCATGAGTGAAAAGCATTATCTCGAAAAGCTCCTGGAACTCTACCCTGAGGACGAGACAATTGGATCGCTAATCGAGACAATCGAATTCCAGATTTCCGAGCTGAATGCTCAAGCCAGCGCCGACGCGACTCAGACGGACGAAGCAACGGACGTTGACATGCCTCTCGACACAGGTCTAGACACCGAAATCGGCTCAGACGGACTGAATGTTCCATTTGAAAACGAGACACCTTCACCAATAGGAGATGTCGATCTGGACGTAAGTTTCGAGAGTGAGGCTAGCGGGACAGTTAACTAGTCACGAAAAAGGGTGGCGAAAGCCACCCTTCTCTGGCTGGGGCGGCAGGATTCGAACCTACGGATGTCAGAGCCAAAATCTGATGCCTTACCAACTTGGCTACGCCCCACAGCAAATAGATTCTAACATCGACTATTTGTGGTGTCAATGATTTGGAGTGATTCTATGGCTAACCACGAGATTTTCGTAAAGGAATTAGGTAAGAAGATTCCGGTAACCGAAGAGACTACCTTCTATGAACTTTCCAAAATGTGTGACAGCTTCCACAGAGCTCCAATAATGGCCGCAAAATCTGGCAATTCTCTTATAGAGCTTTGTAGAAAAGTCAACGGTGAGCAGGAAATCGAGTTCATTGATCTCTTTTCGATCGACGGGATGAGAATCTACACGAGGGGAACTCTCTTTATTCTCTTTATTGCGATCAGGGAGCTATTCGGAACTGCCCAGCTAAACGTTCACCACTCAAGGGGCCCTGGTCTTGTGTGTGACATCGAAGGGGTCGAAATCTCTCCTGAAAACTTGAAGAGGATTGAGACGAGGATGAAAGAACTTGTCGAAGAGGATGCAGTTTTCGAGAAAGGGACCCTTGGTAAGTTCGAGGCGATAAGGTCATTTGAAGAAGACGGGCAGATAGATAAGGCTCTGCTTTTCAAATACAGGAAAAAGTCCACTGTCAATATCTACAGGTGCAAGGGATACTTGAATTATTTCTACGGTTACATGCCTTTTTCAACCGGCACAGTGAAGAAGTTTGCGCTGATCCCTTACGGAGATTACTTTATTCTCAATCTTCCCGGTACGAGAGAACCCGTTAAACTACCGGAATTTGTAGACCAGCCTAAGATTTCCAGCGTCTTTCTTGAGCACGAGAGATGGGGAAAGATCCTCGGTGTGAAGACTGTGGGAGAACTGAACGAAATAATATGCAGGGGACCGAAGGAAATCAGAGAGATAGTGAACATTGCGGAGTCCCTTCATGAGAAGAAAATCGCAGCGATTGCAGATCGCATTTCCGAACACAGGGAGCCTAGCCTTATACTAATCGCTGGACCCTCAAGCTCGGGCAAAACGACCTTTTCTCAGAGACTGATGCTTCATCTGAAGGTCCTGGGCATGAAACCTGTCCAGATATCTGTGGACGACTATTTTGTAGATAGAGAAAAGACTCCAAAGGATGAGAACGGAAACTATGATTTCGAATCGATATATGCTCTAAACATTGATCTTTTCAACGAACAGATTTCGCAACTTCTCAATGGAAAAGAGGTATTGCTTCCAAGGTTCGATTTTATCCTGGGAAAGAGCGGATTTCACGACACACCGATCAAAATCACCGAGGGCCAACCTGTAATAATCGAAGGAATACACGGTTTGAATGAGTTGCTAAGCAGATCGGTCCCTCGCGAAAGAAAATTCAAGATCTACGTCAGCGCTCTTACTCAGATGAACCTCGACAATCTGAACAGAATACCAACTACAGACGTCAGACTGCTGCGCAGGATTGTGCGTGACAACAGGTTTAGAGGGCACTCTGCGCTTGACACAATAAGAATGTGGTCCAGCGTGAGGAGAGGAGAGGACAAGTACATATTCCCCTTCCAGGAAGAGGCAGACGTAATGTTTAATTCCGCGATTGTTTACGAGCTGGCTGCGTTGAAGGGATTTGCGGAACCTTTACTTGTTCAGATAGATGATTCAGTACCCGAGTATCTCGAAGCAAAGAGGCTTTTGAGGTTCATAGATTACCTGCTACCTATGACAAATCTGGAAGATATTCCAAGAACTTCAATAATTAAGGAGTTCATAGGTGGAAGTGTGTTCAGTTCCTGAAGAGGTGGGGGCATGCAAGGAGTAGACGTAGAGACCAGAAAGGCGGTCCTAAACAGACTGAAAAGAATCGAGGGCCAGATCAGAGGCTTGCAGAAAATGGTTGAAAACGACAGGGTTTGCGGAGACATCCTTACCCAGGTTTCGGCCGTGAACTCCGCTTTGTCAAGAGTATCCGAGATGATTGTCAAGGGCTACGCGAGAAAATGCGTTATCGAAGCTAATGAGTCTGGACAGATCGAGGAGCTTGACAATCTCATTGAAAACATAATTAAGCTCAGAGGAGTCTAGATGATCGAATACGGTGACAACGTACTGATTCTGCTCGAAGATGAGGAAACGAGGTACTTCTCTGAGGTGAAGAAGGGCGGCATTCTCAAAACGCATTTTGGAAATCTCATTATGGATTCCCTGGTTGGAAAGGAATTCGGAGAGAGAATAAACCTAGGTCTTCGAAATGCTTACCTTATCAAACCATCTATGATCGACGGGATTTTTTCTCTGAAAAGATCTACTCAGATAGTTTATCCAAAGGATATGGCATTCATCTTATTGACCCTGGACATAAAACCGGGAGATGTAGTCTACGAAGCCGGAACCGGAACCGGCGTGATGACTTCAATTTTGTCCCGGCAGGTGGGCGAATCGGGCAAGGTCGTATCCTTTGAGAAAAGATCGGATTTTCTTGAGAAGGCTAAGAAAAATGTCAGCCGTCTGGGCTTCATCGAAAGGGTATCCTTCGTAGCAGGGGAGATCGCTGAATGCGATATAAGGCAAAGGGCTGACGCCTTCTTTCTCGATGTACCGGAACCTTCTACTTCTCTTGAAACTTCGATAATGATTCTCAAGGGAAGTGGACGAATTTGTGTAATCTGTCCTACAACCAACCAGGTTCAGGAAACGATAGAAATTCTCAGAAATCTCGGAGTTATTGATATTCAGGTGTGGGAGATAATGGCCAGGAACTACAAGACAAATCCCGAGAGGTTTCGACCGGAAGACAGAATGATTGGTCATACAACATACCTGGTGTTCGGCATAAAAGCTGAAGGGAGGAAGTTTAATGTCAAGAGGGAAAGCCCTTAAGATAGTTGCGTCGATTTCAGTACTGGTCTCAGTATTTTTTCTAGGGGCGTTTACGTCCATGACGGAAGATGAGGTTTTCGAGAAATTCAGTCCTGTATTTCAGATACTCAGCTACATAGATCGCAACTATTACGATATTGAAAAGGTAGATTATGACGCGATTTTAAATGAGACTCTGACAGGAACAATGCGTGGCCTTGACGATCCTTTTGCATGGTATTTCGACCCTGTCCAGACAAAGGAAAACGAACTGGATACAACCTCAAAATACGGTGGAATAGGGTCTACCGTTCAGTATAATATTGAATTCGACTGTCTTGAAGTAGTGGCGCCTATGGCTGGGAGCCCTTCTGAGAAGGTCGGTTTGAAGACGGGCGATTTGATTCTCACAATAGACGATGTCCCCGTATCTGATGTCGGTTACTACGGCGCCGTCAACATGTTGAGAGGCGACCCCGGTACTGATGTGATGCTGGAGGTCTATAGAGAGTCCGTCTCAGAACCCTTCTTCGTGGAAATTACAAGGGCGTTTATAGAAATTAGGAGCGTGAAGAGCGAACTGCTAACTGTCGAAGACTTAGAAATCTCTTACATACAGATAACAGGCTTCAACGCACCCACTTACGATGAATTCCAGGATGCTCTAAACCTTAGCAGAAACAGCAAGGCCTACATAATTGATCTCCGAAACAATCCAGGCGGACTTCTGCAAAGTGTTCTGAACATCTCGTCACTCATGCTGCCCAAAGGGCAGAGAGTGATAACGATAAGGTACAGAGATGGGCAAGAAGAGGTATACAACTCCTGGGGATCAAGATACAACACCTACTTCGCCGATAAACCAATTGTGGTCCTTGTCAATGATGGAAGTGCTTCAGCTTCAGAGATATTGACTGGTGCTCTGAAGGATCACGGACTTGCAACGGTTATTGGTACCAAGACCTTCGGAAAGGCCGCCGTTCAAACTGTATTCAATCTTTCAAACGGTGGAGAAATCTGGCTCCCCACTGCCCACTATTTCACTCCAGATGGAAATGATATCCATCTTCAGGGGATAGAACCTGATATCGTTGTAGAGCCCGGAGAAGACGTCCCCGGAGAAGATGGACGAGAGCTGACACTGTCGAAGGCATCAGTAGATGTCGAAAATGACCTTCAGCTATCAAAAGCTCTGGAGACGATACTTGAGCAATTAGGAGCGAAGACTGAGAATTGAAGATCGCAAGTCTGCCAATCATAATCTCGCTGATTGCTCTAGTTTGCGGGCTTTTAGTCATAGTCTATGTCAATTTTGAAGCTATTCAGAATGTCGGGAGACGCAGTGCAGCTCCCGACTTCTTTCTTAGGAATAGATTCTTGCCCGTTCTCGAGGGTTTCAAAGACCATCTTGAGGCCGTGAGAGAATTCAGTTCAGTGCTTGAACAACTCGAGAGGGAAAGAGTTGGTCCCTGGATTATGTCGACTGAAAACGGTGTCAGGACATTTATATCTCCCTATTCCGAGGTCTTCTCGAAACTGCAGACTTTGTTTGTTATAGAGACTGGTAAGAAGGGCGTCAGAGAAAGAGAGACTGTTGACATCTTAGGAAACACAGTGACAAAATGGGAGTCTATTGACTACGGAATCTTCATACTAAGCTACGTCCCGGGCTACACATTAGTAATGGAGTCTGACTATAACTCTTTCCTGGAAGACGGTTTTGAATTTGACCGCGTGCACTTCATAAACGCTTTCAGCCCGGGAAGGTTCGTCTCGGATGTTTTCTCAGGTGCAGGACCGGTTGTAGTCCTTAGAGAAGGTACTTCTGTTAGTCAATTGTTCCTGCAGACAGTAGAACGCTATTCAATACCTTTTCTTCCCGTCAGGCATTTCCTGATAAGAAAATGAGGATCTGACAAACGCCGATTCAAAATACATGCAAGCCGTACGAAAGTTGGTATACTAGAGTTGGCTCTTCTATGGACAAGGGATAATTGACGGTGAGTGATGATTAGTTGCAGAGATTGAGCGAGTTCGTAATAAAACACCGCGCGGCAGTAATAGTGTTTTTCTTCATCCTTGGTGCATTCGGTGCCTATCTTTCGATGAAGCTTAGCGTTGATTCAGATCTGCTAAAGATACTTCCGCAGGACGATCCGATTGTGAAGCAGTACAATCGCTTCATTAGCGGTGACACATCTGGAGGTGTCACCTACGTAGTTCTTCAAACGCAGGACAAGACAGAGAAGGGAAAAGAAAATCTGGCGGCTGTTGCAAGAGAAATCTACGATCGAGCGGCTGAATTTAAGAACATCGAATCCTTCGTGAGATTTGATCTCATGTCGGATCTCGGACCGCTGGGACTGCTAATGGTCGACCCGGCCGAACTTGCTTCGATGAGAAACCGTGACCAAGATCTCACAAGGACAGTGCAGATGCTTGTCAACCATGATTTTTCTGCCATTCGCAGCCTAGGACAGATGCTAATTGGATTTGAAGAACTTAAGACTCTCGTCGGTGATGACTCGACTGAAGATGATTTCTTAAACTTCGTAAGAATACCTGAGTCTGTTCCAGTAAATGATCCAATGGTTCTGGTGATGGGCATCAGGCTAGATGGACCTTCCTCAGACGTTTCGTATGTGAAAAGAGTTATACCGGGCTTGAGGGAGTGGGTAACTGAGATTTCCAAGTCATACGGTGTTTCCTATGGAATGGCAGGAGACCACTTTGGGACCTATGACTCGCACAAGCAAGTTAACGATGACTTCATTCTCACCACAATACTCTCACTGACTGGAATCTCTCTTCTCTTCTTTTTTGCGTACTCGAGTCTGAAGATCACTCTGTGCGTCTTTTCTTCTCTGGCAATCTCTATGTTCATTACGCTTGGCCTTTCATATATGATCTTCGGTTCGTTGAATATTATCACCACTTTCGTAACGGCCATAACCCTTGGACTGGGAATTGACTACGGAATTCACATGATCACGAGATTATCGGACGGAGCTACAAGAGAAAAGGATCCGGTATCCCTTCTTCATAACTCTTACAAAGCGCTCATAAAACCTCTATCCGCAAGTATGATCACGACTGCGCTGGTTTTCGCGATTCTTGCTGTTATCAACTCACCAGCGATTAGGGAACTGGGGATTCTCTCCGCAATCGGTATTGTCGTCTTCTTTATCGTAATGACAGTCTATCTCCCGGCAATTTCGATCAAGACCGTAATGAATCCGGGAAAGAAGGCAAACATTCATCTGCTAGACAGATTCTTCCTGAGAATAGCGAAGGTAATATTGAGATTCGGCATCGTTTTCGGAGGAGTTGTCTTCATGCTTATCCTTATGCTCAGCTATCTTGGTCTGAACAATATCAGAAGCTTTTCCTATACTCCACCCGGATTAATGTCAACAGACTCAGAACAAATCGCAGTTCCCACCCTAATTGAAAGAACCTTCGGTGGAAGCATTATAAACACAGTGCCATTTATACTTCCAGATATTGATTCTCTAAGAAGGGCGCATGAGGAAATCGATCACAACCCGAACTTCAAGAGCTCCTTCTCAATACTCTCTGTTATCGAAGGAGGAGAGGGAGATTACATTAACCAGATGCAGCAAGTTACAAGGGAAATCGATGCGCTGAGAAACTCACCGTTAATTGAGGCCGTCTTCAAGAAAGCAAATTATTATGACTTCGTTGTAGAACTGCTTGACAAAGCGGAATCCATCGAAAGCTCGAATGATCTTATTGACCTTGCAACCGAGATAATACCGGAAAGCCTGAGGGATCAGCTTCTCTATAAGGCTGCCAATGGTGAGACGTATTTCGTTCTGAACTCCGAACCATCATCGACAATCTATAGAAACAATGTTATCAAGATTATTTACGACAGTCTCAGTCCTGAACTCAGAGATTCTTTCGGAGGATATCCCAAGGTCTTCCATTACCTGATGGACCTTGTGAGAATCGTCTCCCTTCCGATATGTCTGATTGCCTTCGTAGCAATCTTTGTCGTCGTTTCTATCGAAAGAAAGTCCGTTATAGATGGCCTCAAGACATTCGTTCTAATGGTTGGAATTCTGATGTCGATGTTCGGTTTGATGGAATTGATGGGAATTGAAACGACTTTTGTCACTGTAATCTCTGCACCGTTGATAATTGGAATTGGTGTAGACTCACTTGTTTACGTTATACATAGTTCTAGGGATAAGAAGAACGCAGAGCTGGCCAGAACCTTCAAATCAATAACCATGTCTTCGGCAACGACCATGCTAACCTTTTTCTCGTTCATTTTTGCAAGGGGAAAACTCCTGAGCACATTCGGCATAAGCCTCGGTTTTGGGGTTCTTGCCGCACTTGTTGTTGCAACCTTTCTAGTTCCTGTGCTACCATGGAACAGCAAAAAGAAGATCGGAGGTTGAGATATGCCATTACATCTTCTGGTGGCTTACTATGTAGTTGATCATGCGTTTGTAAATAATCGAAAGCTTGCAAAGATGGACGATAAGAAGTTCTGGATGCATTTCATCTGGGTCGTTCTGATCTTCCTTGCCTTTACTTTCGATGTTTTTCTATCGAGTCCTCTTGGAATACTTTTACTGATACTTTCTATCGGCCTGACAGTTACTGCTGACATGGGCCGCAAGAGGTTGTCAAACCCTTTGATCGAAGTCATTGCGTTCTTCCTGCTGCTTTTTTTCACCTTACTGGGAAGAAGCTTCCTTGTTGAATCATTTGTAACTGTGGAGTTTTCCTGGTATCTTATGGGAATGCTTATGGTAACCGTAGGTGTCACGTACTTTCTTCGAGGGACCATACTTTCGGAAGAGGCTACCGACTCAATTGGAATCGCTGAGAGAATGTCCATATTTATCTTCATTCTTGCAAATCACTGGACTTGGGCGATTATTTCCGTTGTGGCCGGATTGGCTTTCCGTGCAGTGTTTTCTAAGGACAGCAAGAAGGAGTGGATCATCAGCCCAGTTGTAGGAATAGTTATCTCCTTTCTCTGGCAACTGTTAATGAGGAGTCTCCTGGCTTGACCTATGCGATTGGAGATATTCACGGTTGTCTGTCGCCGCTGAAGAAACTCATCAAAGCAATCAAGCTGAAAGATGACGACACCCTTGTCTTTATTGGAGATTATGTAGATCGTGGTCCCAATCCCAGAGGGGTCCTAGACTTCCTAATTGCACTTTCAGTTAACCATCGCTGCAATTTCATCAGAGGAAACCATGAACAGATGTTCCTCGATTACTTGAGAGGCGCCGAGGGGTCCACAATATGGGCATACAACGGTATGGAAACGACAATCAGGAGTTACGGCAGCATCAGGTCGGTTCCCGATTATCATATCGAATTTCTAAATGAAACTCTCTTATACTACGAAAAGAGCAAGTTCCTCTTTGTGCACGCTGGGGTACGGCCTGGCATCCCGCTAAAAAAGCAGAGTCCAAATGATCTTATGTGGATTAGAGAGCCCTTTCTCAGGAGTTCCAATCCACTGAAGAATCGCACGGTGATCTACGGCCATACTCCTCTGATAAGTGGTCCTCTCGTTCAAGAAGGAAAGATCGGGATCGACACCGGATGTGTTTACGGCGGCTACCTTACCGCTTACAGGGTTGAAGACAACTTCTTTTTGTCGGAAAGGTCATGATCTGATCTCACCTACTCAGAATTAAAAAGAGCGGAAGATTTCTCTTCCGCTCCGTAAAACGACTTCTAATATTTCAGGGATAAATGCCTCTCAGTTTTGTAGCATGTGCAACTTTCTCAATAGAATCAACGTAAGCAGCCGTTCTCATGTCGATGTTGTACTTATTCATTGTAGATGCTACCGAACCGAACGCCTCTCTCATGATCTTGTGGAGAGCTCTCCTCACGTCTTCAACATCCCAGAAGTAGTGCTGCAGTCCCTGAACCCACTCGAAGTAGGAGACCGTAACTCCACCGGCATTAGCGAGGAAGTCGGGCACAACAAAAGTGTTTTTCGCCAGAACGATATCTTCCGCATCCGGGGTCATAGGACCATTTGCACCCTCAACAATTATCTTGGCTCTGATATTCCTTGCATTCTTCTCAGTTATCGCATTCTCGAGAGCCGCAGGAACAAGGATGTCAACATCGAGCCCGAGAAGATCTTCATTGCTTATCTTCTGACCCTTTGGATAACCGTCGATTACTCCGTTGTTCTGATCTCTGTATGCCATAAGATCGTCAATATCGAAACCGTCAGGATTGTATAGTCCACCTGAAACGTCACTAATGCCCACAAGCTTCGAACCCATCTCTTCTGATATCAGTTTCGCAGCGAAAGAACCAACGTTGCCGAATCCTTGAACGGCTACCCTTGATTCCTTTGGATCCATATCTTTGTACTTCAGCGCCTCTTCGGCAACTACCCTGACTCCTCGGCCGGTAGCTTCCGTTCTCCCCTTGGAACCTCCAATTTCTAGAGGTTTTCCGGTGACTATCCCTAGGACGGAATGACCGACATTCATGGAGTAAGTGTCCATGTACCAGGCCATTATCTGGGCGTTAGTGTTCACATCCGGCGCAGGAATGTCTTCTCCTTCACCTATTATTATCTGGATCTCGGAGAAGTATCTTCTAGAAAGTCTTTCAATCTCGCTTATAGAGAGCTCCTGAGGATTGACGCAGACGCCACCTTTTCCGCCTCCGTATGGAATGCCAACCACGGCACATTTCCACGTCATCCAGAAAGCAAGAGCCTTCACTTCATCAAGAGTAACGTTCTGGTGGTACCTAACGCCGCCCTTTGCTGGACCTCTCGCGATATTATGCTGCACCCTGTGTCCCGTGAAAACCCTGATCTCTCCGTTGTCCATTCTGACAGGGAAATTGACCGTGAGTTCTCTCTTCGGAAAAGACAAGACTTGTCTCATGCTCTGGCTAAGATCCATTACATCGGCAGCTTTATTGAATTGCTTCAGTGCATTTTCAAACAGACTATTTTCTGCCACAAGATTACCTCCTCGAAAATTGGTGTCATTCACTTGAATTTTATGACCGGATTGAATACTTCTCAAACCCAAGCAAAGGCAAAAGACAGCATTTACGACTAATTAGCGAATCCTAAGTAGCCTTTTCGGTGTTAGTATCCGTTATGCTAATTACCAATAAAAAAGGCGAGGATAACCTCGCTCTGGTACCCCCAGAAGGAATCGAACCTTCATTTGCGGATTAGGAATCCGCCGTTCTATCCGTTGAACTATAGGGGCACAATGAGCAAATTATAGCATCACGTTTCTTCCTTTTCAATCACGTTCTGATAAAATTGATTCAGTCAGGGAGCAGGAAAGCTGCTTCGGAGATCAATTTCACTTTAGGTTGATTATCGTCATACCGATGATTTCGAAGTGAAAACCAATGCTTTCCGGTATCTCTAATTCATGAGAGGTGAACCTAGTTGAACAAAGACGTTGCACTAGAATCTACTGTCATAGCTCATGGTCTTCCTAAAGGAATAAACTTCGAGACTGCCCTGAACATGGAGAGAGCCGTAAGGGAAAACGGAGGCACTCCGAGGACTATCGGAATACTAGGTGGAGAGATAGTTGTCGGTCTCACAAATGAACAGATAAGGAAACTTGGTACGGCATCGAATGTCTTGAAAGTCGGTACTGCTGAGATCGCCTATGCGACAGCAATGAAGAGAGACGCAGCAACGACGGTAAGCGCCACTATGGCAATTTCGAGAATTAGCGGAATCTCAGTTTTTGCCACCGGAGGAATTGGCGGAGTTCATAGGGACATCGACTGGGATGTGTCTCAAGACATAATTGAACTTTCGAGAACGAGAATGATAGTGGTCTCTGCAGGCGTCAAGAGCATACTGGACGTTCCGAAAACGCTTGAGTTTCTCGAAACCTTTGGAGTAACGATAGTAGGTTACCGAACCGATTCCTTCCCCCTTTTCCACTGCTCGAAAAGCCCATACAAAATCAACTTGACGATAAGTACGCCTGAAGAGGCCGCTCAGATTCTGAAAGAAAAGGAGAGACTAGGAATTGAAGGAGGAGTGCTGGTCGCAAACCCAATACCAGAAGAAGATTCAATGGACTTTGATGAACTCAGAACCCTTATAGAATCGGCTCTTAAATCTGCAGAGACGAATGGCATTTCCGGAAAGGCGCTTACTCCATATCTTCTTGGCAGGCTGGCAGAGCTCTCAAGTGGCAAGACACTCGATGCGAATATTTCCTTGTTGATAAACAACGCCGCTCTGGGAGGTCGAATCGCCGGTAGTCTGGGAGCAGAACAATGACAGATTACTCGCTGAAAGGCGGCCTGGCTTATTCGGTGGAAGATGGAAAATACCTCCGAAGAGACTTATACATAAGTACGGGAGTTCTCTCCCCGACTCCCTCCGAAGGGGCACTGGAAATAGACATTACCGGAAAGTTCGTTTACCCGGGATTTGTAGATTCTCACGCTCACCTCATAGGTACGGGAAGAAAGAGTCTCGAAGTAAACCTAGAGGACTGCAATTCAATTGAATCACTTGCAGAAAGACTGGAAGTCGATCGTGAAGTGGTGCGGGCGCGCGGTTGGGATCAAGAAGTGCTCGGTTTCATGCCTGTAAGGGAGGTACTTGATTCCATCACAACGAGGCCCGTGATACTGACCAGAAGGTGCGGTCACATCGCCACTGTAAATTCGCCTTTGATCAAGCTCTTCAGTCTTGAAGGGCTTCACGGACTGGACGGATCCGATATCGAGCTCGGACTCCTGAAGGAGCGAGCCCTGGAGGAACTTGATCGTAAGATCAAACTGTCACCCGGAGAAGTGGAAAGGGCAATTCACGCAGGAACGCAAGCCTTCCTCAAGTACGGAGTAACAGCTGTTCACAGCGACGATTATCACGGAATCGATTACGAACTGCTTATGCAAAGCCTCTCCAGTACAACTAATATGAGGATTTACGAGAAGTTCTGTGTATCAAAAGAAGAACAACTTGACTTGATCAAGCTTGGGCAGCAATTCGAAACCCCTTTCTTCAATCTTAGAGCCGCAAAGCTGTATCTTGACGGCTCCCTCGGTGCACGAACAGCGGCGATGATCTCACCTTATCACGATTCCCCTGCCGAAAGGGGAGTCTTATATATGACCGCCGATGAGTTAAGAGTAATTGTTAAGAAAGCCGACAGAGAGGGAATCCAGGTTTGCGTCCATGTGATAGGGGATCGGGCGCTTGAAGAGGCTTTGAAAGCCTTCGAAGGTTCGGTAAGCGAGTCGTTGAAGCACAGATTGATTCATGTCCAAATTGCTTCTGAAGAACAAATAAAACGGATGGCAGATCAAAAGCTAACGGCCTCGATTCAGCCGATATTTGCTGATTCCGACAGAATCATCGCACCTGAGAGATTCGGTCCGCTCCGCATGAAAGACGCCTACCCATTCGGAAAGCTGAGAGACATGGGAGTGACACTCGCAATATCAACCGACTCCCCTGTTGAGGGCACTTCAGTGATTCGCAATCTCACTTCGGCCGACAGATTTTTTTCAAGAAGAGATAGCATCCAGATGTACAGTTCAAATGGACATATTCTCGCAAACAACACCGATTCAATTTCCCTCAAATATGGGGATAGGGCAGACCTATTTGTAATAAATGTCGACTTACTGAAGGCAACTCAAGATACTCCCGCAGAAATGACCTTTGTTGACGGGAGGTTGGTTTACAGACTTTGAACAAAAACGGGCTCCGGAATCAAAGTCCGTATTCTACATAAATAATTCTTCATCTTTATTTACGATTAGTCACTTATATGTTAAATTTAAGCAAACTATCTTGAAGAATAGCAGTAAAACTGCTAGAATTAGTACAGAAAAAGGCGGCATATAGCCGCCATGTCTGGTGGGCTCGGGTGGAGTCGAACCACCGACCGCCCGGTTATGAGCCGGAAGCTCTAACCAAACTGAGCTACGAGCCCAGGCACAGAATTGATTATAATATTCCTCATGGCTTGTGTCAAGAGGTTCAGGAGATGGTCCAATGCTAAACAGCAGCTCTGTGGGTCTTCAGATATCTGCAGATCCGGTTCAGGAAATGACTGTGAAGTATCCTCGAGTTCTTGTGATAAAAGCCGCATTTTCTCTTTTGAAAGACGGAAAGGCGATTGAACATAGAGATCTGGAGAAAACACTGCAGACCTTGCTATCGGGATAAGATTCGAACTTGGCTTTGAACTTACGATTTCTTCTTGCGTTTGATGTGAAATGAAAGATTCATTATGTCGGAGGGTGTCAAGCCCGGGATCCTCGTTGCCTGACCTATAGAAGCAGGTCTGGTCTTTTTCAGTTTCTCTCTTCCTTCGGTTGAAAGATTGGAAACTTTATCATAATCGAGATCTGCGGGAATAAGATCCTCATCGATTTCTTCAAGTCTCCGGACCTCCTCCTTAAGCCTTTCTACATAACCGCGGTATTTGATCTCTATCTCCACCTGTTCGATCACATCATCATCGAGAATCGGTTCGGGATCATATACCGAGATATCTCTGTAACAGACGCCAGCCCTCTTCATCAATGCTGAAAACTTCGTGGCAAAATCCAGTCTTGTGCTTCCCTTGCTCAGCAGCATCTGATTCAGACCTTCGGACGGCCTAACCGTCGTCTTGTCAAGCCTGTCAAGCTGCGCTTTTATCTCCAGTGTCGATCTGACCACTTTTTCTCTAAACCACTTTGGAATCAGGCCATATCTCCAACCATACTCCGAGAGCCTAATGTGAGCGTTATCATGCCTTAGAAGCAATCTATATTCTGCCCTGGATGTGAGCAATCTATAAGGTTCATCAACTCCTTTAGTTACAAGGTCGTCGATCATGACACCAATATAAGCTTCTGAGCGGCCGAGAACGAGCTGCTTCTCTCCCATCAATTTCGCAGATGCATTTATGCCTGCTATCAGCCCCTGTCCTGCCGCCTCTTCATAGCCACTGGTACCATTCACCTGACCGGCGAAATAAAGATTCTCGACCCGTTTGCTCTCAAGTGTGGAAAAGAGCTGAGTCGGATCTATATAATCGTATTCCACTGCATAAGCAGGCCTGACTATCTCAGCTCTCTCAAGTCCCGGGATCGTCCTTATCATCTCCAGCTGAGTTTCATAGGGAAGGCTTGTGGAAAGGCCATTCAAATAGCATTCGTCACTCAGGGCGCTTTCAGGTTCGATGAAAAGCTGGTGGCTTTCTTTAGAAGAGAATTTGATTACTTTGTCCTCTATTGAGGGACAGTATCGCGGCCCTCTGGAATCGATAAGTTTAACATCACCATATAGCGGAGAGAAGTGAAGATCTCTCCTGATGATGTCATGAGTTCTTTCATTTGTCCTGGTGATCCAGCACGGATGCTCGTCGCCAAGAACGAATGGCTCAGAGAAATACGAGAAGGCCAGCGGACTCTCGGCTGTTCCCTGACGTTCCATCCTGCTGAAATCGATGGACCTACCCGCGATTCTTGCGGGAGTACCGGTTTTGAAGCGTCTCACTTCGAATCCTATCGACTTAAGAGAATTAGTCAATTCTGTGGCGGGGAACTCGCCCAGCCGGCCGGCCGGGAATTCATGCGGCCCAATGAATATCTTCCCACCCAAGAATGTGCCGGAAGAGAGTATCACTGAGCGGGCAGAATATCTGAGCCCGAAGTGAGTCACTACACTCGTAACACGACCCTTCTCGGTTTCAATAGCCTTCACGATTCCACTCTGCAACTGGAGGTTTTCCTGCATTTCCAGCGCTCTTTTCATAATCTGGCTGTATCTGTTCTTGTCCACCTGCGCTCTCAACGCCCTAACGGCAGCTCCTTTACTGGTGTTAAGAACCCGAATGTTGAGTGATGCCCGATCGGTCGATTTTGCCATCTCTCCGCCAAGAACGTCGACCTCTCTCACAACAACCCCTTTCGCCGGACCTCCCATTGCCGGATTGCACGGAGTCCATCCAACGGTATCAAGGTTGATATTTAGAACAAGTGTTCTCATACCCATCCTGGCACTGACAAGAGCAGCTTCAATTCCTGCATGGCCGGCACCTATGACAATTATGTCGAATTCGTAATCTCTTTTATTTGATCGCATAACATCACTCCTCTATCATTGTATTGTACACAGAGAGGAGGCACTAAATTGAGAAAAGTCTGTTTCGTTGATACTACGATGAGGGACGCTCATCAGTCACTTCTGGCCACAAGGGTCACAACTAGCGAATTAGCGAAGATTGCCCCTCTTGTCGATCAAGTGGGTTACCATGCCGTTGAAGTCTGGGGTGGAGCGACCTTCGACTCCTGCGTGAGATACCTTGATGAAGATCCCTGGGAACGACTCGATGTCCTTAAGGAGAAATTCAAAAAGACGAAGCTTCAAATGCTTCTCAGGGGACAGAATCTACTGGGTTACAGGAACTACGCGGACGATGTTGTGGAACTCTTCGTGAAGACTATGTCAAAACATGGCATAGATGTCGTAAGAATCTTCGATGCTCTCAACGACTTCAGAAATCTCGAACAATCAGCAAAAGCAATTAAGGCAAGTGGGATGCATCTCCAGGTGGCAATGTCATACACAACCAGCCCCGTTCACAATATCGACTATTTCGTGGAGATATCCGATGAAGCCGTGGAGCTTGGCGCAGACTCCCTTTGCATAAAGGACATGGCCGGCCTCTTGAAACCTGGAACGGCAACCACGCTTGTGAACGAGATTAAGAAGAGACATCCAATCCCTCTGGAAGTGCATTCTCATTTCACTACGGGAATCGCAGACATGACTTATCTAAAGAGTGCAGAGGCCGGAGCTGATATTCTCGATACCGCGACCTCTTCAATGGGATTTGGAACTTCACAGCCCGGTGTTGAAAGTATCTGGACGGCTTTGCACGATGTCGGGCTTGCAGATCGACCCGACTATCCGCTCCTGAAAGAGATAAACGACTACTTTGCCGGTGTTAGGAGAAACCACAGTGGTACCGACGCTGGCTTCACGATAAACACCTCAGTATTGGAGAATCAGATTCCCGGAGGAATGTACTCCAATCTGATCAATCAGCTTAAATCACAGAATATGAGTGACAAATTCGAAGAGGTTCTTGATGAGGTACCGAGAGTCCGCGCCGATCTCGGATATCCCCCACTAGTAACTCCAACGTCTCAGATAGTAGGTGTTCAGGCAGTCTTAAATGTGATGAACAAAGAGAGATACAAAACCATAACGAAAGAAGTCGAGAGATATATAAAGGGCTTCTACGGCTCTCCACCTGCAGAAATTGAGAAATCCTTGAAATCCCGTGTCATGGGAGTCGAAGAGTCGATTTCACACAGACCTGGCGACACTCTCGATCTCGAAGTGGAAAAGGGCAGGAGCGAGCTAGGTCTTTTGGCACAAAATGATGAAGACCTTCTGATCTACCTACTTCTTGGCGAGGTTGGGAAGAAATTCCTCGCTCAAAGATACCAAAACTCATTACGGGTCGACTTTGACGTTGCGAAAGACTTCAAAGAGGGAATAACTGTATATCCGGTTTGATTTGTAGTATTAACAATATTTACCTGAGCTGACGCACCTTTAGAGCTATTGGCGGAACATTAACAAGGATTGGACGCCTTCACGAGGAATGAAGGCGTCTTTTTATTCCGTAGCAGCAGTAACACAGCTTAAATAAAACGGAACTTTCTGATACAATTTATTCAGGGAGTACCCCTATTCTACTAAAGGAGGGTTCTAAAGATGAGAAAGCTTACAGCTGTTCTTGTTTTGCTAATTGTGATGTTGTCGTTTGTAAGCGCAAAACTGGTAATTTGGTCCTCGGAAAATCAGATTCCGGCACTTGAGAAGCTCGCCGCCGATTTCGAAAGCGACTATGGCATCCAAGTGGAGATTCAGCAGGTAAATTTTGGAGACATAAAGTCTAAGTTCCTCACAGCGGCTCCTGCCGGAGAGGGTCCCGATATTATTGTCGGTGCCCACGATTGGGTCGGGGAGCTTGCGATCAACGGTCTTATAGAACCAATTCCATTTCTTCCCGAGGCCGATCAATATTACGATGTTGCACTAGATGCATTTAGCTACGGTGGAAACCTCTACGGTGTCCCCTATACTGTTGAAGCGATTGCAATCATCTACAACAAGGATCTAGTATTTGAAGCACCGAAAACAATCTCAGAGCTCGAAGAACTGGCTTTCGAAGCTTCAGACGATGAAGTCGTGGGCTTGATCTACGCAGTTGGAGATTTCTATCACTCTGCTCCTTTCATACTGGGAAGAGGCGGCTATATCTTCAAGGAAACCGCTGCGGGCCTTGATGTAACCGATATTGGCCTGAACAATGAGGGCGCGGTTGCGGGCGGAAACCTAATAAAGTCTTGGTTCGACGAAGGTCTAATCCCTGGCGGTCCAAATTACAACCTTATGGACTCTTTGTTCAAAGACGGACTGGCCGCATTCATCGTTAACGGTATATGGGCGACCCCAAGCTACCGTGATACAGGTATCGACTACGCTATTCTTCCTTTCAGCGAAATCACATTCGATGACGGTACAACTCCGAGACCATTCGTCGGAGTACAGGGCTTCATGATAAACTCGAAGTCTTCAAGCAAACTTGAAGCCACTGAGTTCGTAGTAAACTACATAGGGAGCTTCGACGGTCAGTACGGCATGTTCCTCGGGGAAAGAAGGGGAACTGCAAGGGCAGACGTCTTCTCCTTCATTGAAGCCGACGCAGGTCCAGAGCTTTATGACGTTCTTCAGTTCTCTAAGAGCGCTTCCGTAGGAACCCCAATGCCTAACGTGCCCGAGATGGCTAGCGTATGGGGAGCCATGGCAGACGCACTCGGACTTGTAATCAACGGACAGGATACCGTGGAAAATGCTTTCAATTCGGCAGTTGAGAAGATAAAGACCACTATAGGAAACTAACTAGTATTACTTTTCGTATAGTTCGCATCTCTAAACTTGGTTAGGCTGAGCGCGGGTTACCTCCCGCGCTTTGGTTCTAATTGCCTGGAGGGATTACCTTGAGTGTAAGGCGATTTGTAATCTTTCTCTTTCTTCTCGCCATTCTTGCAATATTCAATGCCTTTTCTTTGTGGAGCATATATCTGCTGTACGCCGATGGAAATTTTGGTTTGATGGTCACTATGGTCGTCTTGACCTTGCTCATCGACATAATCGCTTTGAATCCGAAGGGTTATCCGTACAGATACATGATTCCCGCTATGATCCTACTCTTCATCCTCACCCTATATCCGATGTATTACACATTCAGAACTGCCTTCACAAATTACGGGACCGGACATCTCTTCACCAGGCAACAGTCGATTCAGAAACTTCTCAGTGATTACTTCTACATCCCTGAGAATCCAGAGGAATTCGAGTTCTCGATTTATATTGAACTCGATAACTACAATCCGACAGACAGATTCATCACTTTGCTCAATTCCAAGGAAAACGGGAGCCTGTTTGCCGCTCCGCGTCCCCAGGCAATCAGTAGAGACGCCGAGGGCAACATATCGCTTGCGACAGCCAAGATGTATGAGGTAAGCGGGGACAGCTTCTCGATTGGGAGCGTCAACTACACTCTATCAAGATCCCCAGACGACAGGATACTCGCAATCCGGGCAGATTCCGGTGAGCGGTTCATATACTTCTATTCTCCTCAGGACAGTTCTACGAGGCCAAACGCATCATTCTATTTCAGTGAAATAAGAGGAATTTGGCTGCGAAATGCGGAGTTCACTGACAGTGAGGGGAATCAAGTAAGGCTGTTCCCAAACTCTCTCTACACTACCTTTGCAACAACGGAAAGGAAATACGCTTTGAGGGCCGAAACGACCTTCTCGGCTGGAAGAGCCGTTCAGGAGACCGTTGTGTATAACAGACAGACAGAGAGAACTCTCGTTGAAGAAGGTGGGTTCTTCTACGATATAGACGAAAACGGCAATGAGTTCGCCGTTGAGGGATACATATCGGATGTCGGCTTCTGGAATTTCGTGAGGATGTTCCAAGACCCCAAGATAAGCGGTCCGTTCTTTCAGGTCTTTGGTTGGACCTTCACCTGGGCGGGTTTGAGTGTGCTCTTCTCATTCACAATTGGGCTCGCTCTAGCTATTACGCTAAACGATCGAAGACTGAAGGGGAAAAAAATATACAGAACACTGCTAATAATTCCCTGGGCCGTACCCGCGTTCATTTCCGCTCTGGTATGGCGCAACGGTTTCTTCAACGAGACCTATGGTGTGCTGAACAGGTTCATAGTCCAGGGGCTATTCGGGATGGAACCCATAAAGTGGTTGAACGATGCCTTCTGGGCGAAAGTCTCTGTCTTGCTGGTCAACACCTGGCTGGGATTTCCTTACATGATGACTGTTAGCCTGGGAGCTCTTCAGAGCATACCGGAAGAGTTTTATGAGGCTTCCTCGATAGATGGTGCAACGAAATTCCAGCGATTCAGAAAGATCACCTTCCCCCTGCTTATGGTTACCATTGCTCCTTTACTTGTTGGTAGCTTCGCATTCAACTTCAACAACTTCACGGGAATCTATCTTGTTACGCAGGGTGGTCCGGCCATTGTGGGAGCTTCGACACCGGCGGGAGCAACGGATATCCTGATCTCATACACATTCAAGCTGGCCTTTGAGGGGAGAGGTCAGGATTTCGGTTTTGCAAGCGCTATCTCAATAATCATATTCATAATCGTAGCAGGCTTCAGCTGGATAAACTTCAAACTATCCGGTTCCTTTGAAGAGGTGAGCAGATAATGGCCGTTGAGAGAGGGAAATATTGGCTAAGACACATCGTCTTGATCGTCATCGTTGTGGTGGTCCTCTTCCCAATGGTCTGGCTCGTAAGCACATCGATAAGGAGAGATCAGGCAGCATTCTCATCGAACCTCTTCTCCAGCAGGGTTACTTTCCAGCACTACAGAAATCTCCTCTTTCCAGAGAGAAGTGTGGGAAGGTTAATTCTCGATCTGCAAAGCGCCACATACGCCACCGGAGATTACAGGGGAAGAAGTCAGGAGGACCTGAAGAAAACTGTGGAGAGGTATCTCGCCAAGTTCGACTCACTAATGGATGAAAGTGTTGACAAGGTTGCTGCAGTCGAAGAAGGCACGACCTCTATAGAGAATGCATTGATAGATAAGGAAAGCAAAATCATTGAGGAAATGAACGAACTGAGACTCAAAGACAAGAACCTTTTCGAAGAAAGGCTGAAAGAGATCGGCGATGTCGGTGAAGTTAAGACAGCATATGCGATCGGCGAAATCCTTCAAACGACGTCCCCATCTCTGGAGGGGGACTATCGATTCTATCTGGATTTGCTTGGTGAGAGAGCAGCCCCGATCTCTGATTCTCTTGAAAGATACAGGGAACTCTATGATGAAGTCTTTGTTCACAGGAACGAGACACTGAGCGCAATCGAGACTCTCGAGTTTGAGAATAAAGTCGAAGTAGTCCATTCCCTGGAGTCAATTCAAAACTACATATCTCTCTCTGAAATAGATTACTCGGAATGGAGAAAGGTTGAATGGCTAAGAGTAATAAACAGATATCTCAGGGACGTTGAATCATCGCTGCCAGAAGACAGGGCCGCTGAGTTGAGTCGAACTAGAACAAGTCTCTACGATTCTTTCAAGTCGGCAGGTGAGGCTTGGGAAGCTGCAACAGCGGCTGCTGAAAGCGTATCTGAGGAGTTGTCCTCTCTTGCAGGAGAAGCTTTTGGAGCAAAATACTATGAATACATCGAGGCAAACGAAAGGCTGTCGGTTGTGGAGAGCAAAATAGAGTCGGCTAAAAAGTCACTTGTCGTCTCAGAATCTGCATTGGCAGAGCTGGAAGACTCGCTGCAGGTTGCCATGCCTACACTGGTATCGGAAACGAGAAAGCTGTCTGCTTTGATTCTTCCACTGCAAATCGTAATCTCGAAGGGTATCGAAAACCGAACAGCCGTCACAGAAGCTAAACTCACGGCTTCATTGAATGAGGTTATTTTTGCAAGGGAGACCATCGATACTGTTCAAGGACAGTTATCGGAAATGGAGAATGTCCGGGAACTGTCGGCAGTTCTTTCCGAACTGTCAGGAGAAATGGCCTGGTTCTCAGACAACAGAGAAACTCTTTCAAGCGCCTCAGGAAACTCTGAAGTCTCAAATGGGATAGATGTAATAAATACCGCTCTTTCGAATCTCTCGCGTATCCTTCCGGTACTAAAGGCTAGTGTCTCGGAGTACGTTGAAGTCTCAGAAAACACAACAGAACTCAGGGCGGAACTGAAATCTTTGGAAGAGGAAAGCGAGCTTCTCGATGAAAAGATCTCCTCACTTCAGGAAGAAGCAGACATAGCAGAGGATGAATACGCAAAGGCTCTGGAAGCGATAAACGTAAGAACGGCCATGTTGTCTGTGGAAGAGGAGATCAACTCGCTGGATGAAGCCAGAGATTATGTACTGAGTCTCACAGATGTTTTGAATGACTATTTCAAAATAAGGTCTTCAAACCGCTACAGGGCACTTGCCTGGTACGATGATTTTGCCAGGGCTAACGTGGAGGCAAAAGAGGGAACAGACCTGTTGAATCAGCTGATTTCCAGCATGAGGTCTATGAAGTATGAACTCGCTTTGAAGGTAAACAACTACATAGATCTTAGATTTCTCGGAACTTCAGTAACGCTGGAAGACTTCGGAAAGATGCAGGAGACGTACAATTCCCTCTTTCAACAAGTAAACGCCAAATACCAGCGTGCCTCCAGGCTTATATCCGATCTGATCGAGAAACCTGCCTCTTATTCATCTTCATACTCCGAAGATTTGAGAGAGATAGACAAGGCCCTTTTCAGAACCAATCAGATCTGGGCTCAAAAGGAGAGTACCTACTTTTATTTTGTCAGATGGCTGTTGAATTCGGTAATCGTTGCTCTGTCCGTGTCGCTCATCAGCGTCGCTGTTGCCTCTCTTGCAGCCTATCCGTTCAGCAGGATGCGATTCCGTGGAAGAAAACAGGGGCTACTCGGTCTGCTGTTGATCCAGATGTTCCCGACGATAATGTTCATGGTTGCACTATACGCATTGCTACAGTTCATGGGGAGCGTGATTCCCTTCCTGGGGCTTAACACACTCGGTGGGCTAATTTTCGCTTATTCCGGCGGAATAGCCTTCAACATCTGGCTGATCAAGGGGTATTATGACACAATCTCAAACTCGCTCGAAGAGGCCGCAATGATCGATGGGGCCACAAAATTCCAGGCCTTTTCAAAGGTGATTTTGCCGCTTGCCAGACCGATTCTGGCTGTTGTGGCTATTCTTACATTTATGAACATCTTCAACGAGTATTTGATTGCCAGGATACTCCTCCAGGATATGAACAAATGGACTTACGCGGTAGGGCTCTGGCAGTTTTCGGGAAGATTCGAGACAAGCTGGGGTCCATTCACTGCAGCGGCTCTCATCGGGGCAGTTCCGATGGTGATCTTCTTCCTGGTGTTACAGGATTACATCGTTGGAGGGCTTACACAAGGAGGAGTGAAAGAGTAGTTTCACTCGACGTGTTCTTCCCTGCAGACATATAATGAATCAGCAATGACGAATTCTGAGCCCTTTCCGGCTGTAAGGCCGGAATCGGGCTCTTTCACAAGAGCAGTTTCGAAGACAAGTGCTGGTTCTGCGTTTGTCTGTAAAAAAGCCGAGGCAGAGATCGTATATAATTGTAGAAATGATTATGAACCCAAGCCAATATTGATTTTCGGAAACAAGCATTTCTTAACGAGTCTCGCCTTGCTTTGGTGTGCAAAGAGTGGAAGGAGTTTCCAATGGAGTTCATCTATCCACGATACGACAATAATTCTATAGTAAACCTATCGGCGGCTATTCTTAAGCATTTCGGTGCTGAGATACCCTCAGGGGTGAAGGGGTACTCTTTCACTGAGAACGGACTGAGTCTTGAAGGAATAGAGAAGCTTGCCGTGTTCGTCGTAGATGCAGTCGGTTACTTCAATCTCTTGAAAGTGCTTGAGAGCAACCGCTTCAAATACTTCACCAGAGAGGACGTGAGAATGCTTACATCAGTCTTTCCTTCGACCACTTCGAGCGCTCTCACCTCGATATTCACAGCATCGGTACCGGGAGAACACGGAATACTGGGTTACCTGCAAAATATACCTGAGTACGGCGGGCTTGTTAATATGATCGAATTGACTCCTTACACTCAGGACAGAGACAATCTAACCAGACTGGGCTTCGATCCTCTTAAGTACAATCAGAGACCAACCGTCTTTGAATCTCTTAAAGAAGTGGGAGTAAGAGGATACCACCTTACTTCGAAGAGCTTCGTGAACACAGGCTTGACGAGGATGCATTCGCGCGGAGGTATAGCACGGGGCGTTCACGGCCTCGGCGATATGTTTGAAGAGTTAGATGGCATTCTTTCATCGGAAGAAGGTTCAAACTTGACCATCGTCTACTGGGGACTTATCGACACATACGGGCACAGATACGGACCAAACTCCCTGTCGTATATTTCAGAGACCGCACTACTGCTCTCCGCAATTGAAAGGTTTTTCCAAGAGAGGGTTCAACAAAACACGGCTTTCTTAATCACGGCCGATCACGGTCAGCTTGAGACCCCCTGGGAACACGAGATCTGGTGGTCAAAGTTCGATCCTGTCTTTGAGGAGATGTACTCGATGCCCGGAGGCGAGCAACGGATGTCTTACATCTATTCTCTCGACAGAGAAAGGACCAGGATGAAGATGGAAGAGGAGTTTGGAGACTATGTAGAGATTATAGAACCATCGGGAATAAATGAGATTAAGCTCTTTGGAAAACCTCTGACTAATACTCTCAGAAAGAGAAGAGGTGAGTTGATAACTATCTCTAAGGGCGATTATTCGTTGTGTTTCAAATACACCGGGCAGGAACACTCTCTCAAAGGGAGGCACGGGGGACTGACTCCTGAGGAAATGTTTGTTCCACTGATTCTTCTGAGAAAAGACTAATGTTATCCTTCGGACTTCTTCTCCCAGTTTATCTCGGCTATTGACTTCTGAAGATATATCGGCTCCAAACTGGAGTACTTTATTGTATCCCCGCCAGAGAACTTCTCGACCGCAACGTCCCTCATTACAGAGGGATCGCAACGCTCCACATGACTAATTCTGAAGCCGTCAAATTCAGGATCCATATCGCCATCTAGGAAGAGCTCGATCTCTGAAGCATCGATTCGGGATACGAGTTCTGCGGTACTTGTGAAACTCGTCGCTCCAAACGGAATTCCCTTTCTGTACTCTCTCCAGTAATAGTGCCCCTCTCTTCCACGTCTCAAGACAACGAATCTCTCGCTATCGATCGGCCTTGCAAGAATGTCAAGAGAGTTGAACTGGACGGTGGGAAGATCAAAGGGAAAGGCCATTCCTTTTGCCGTTGAGATACCGACCCTCAGTCCCGTTAGCGAACCGGGCCCTACCCCAACTCCAATAAAATCGAGTTCCGAGGCCTTGAGATTCAAGTTGTCTATTGACTGTTTAATAATTACGGCCAGCATCGAGCCGTATCTGTCGACCTCTTGCGCTTTTATATCAATAACTGCCCTGCCATTACTGACAGAGAGAAGAAGGGTTCTTGAAGAAGTGTCGAAACATATGTACCTCATCGCATCTCCTCAATTGAGATTCTTGAAGCCCTCACCGAAGACTTCAGAATTGTTTACAATTATCACAAAGGCCCGTTTGTCTGTAGCTTTCACAATGTGCCTCAACTGTCCGATCTCTCTCCGCCTTATCGAAACCATAAGGACCGGCCTCTCCTCGCCGGAGAAACCACCGGTGGCCTTAAGCATTGTCGTACCGCGCTCCATCTCTTTGATGATTCGATTCTTGATCGCTTCACTTTCCTTGCTTATCACAAAGGCCGTCCTGGTGTTCCCCACACCCTCGATTATTCCGTCTATTGTCTTGCTAGTGGTGAAAATCGTGATAATTCCGTACATAGCCGCAATTGGGCCGAACACAACGACCGCAAGCATGGTTATTAACGAATCGCTTATCAGTAGACCCGTACCGGTACTGAAGCCCAGATACTTGGAGAATATCATGGCAAGGATATCCGTACCACCGGTCGAGGCCCCTCGCCAGAGAACCAAACCCATTCCCGCGCCTGCAATTACACCGCCGTAGATTGCCACTAGAAGAAACCCATCTTGAGTCGTAGAGGCATCGAAAACGGGGAATTTCATTCTCTGAAGGATATCGACACTCAAGGACATTAGAACCGCAGAGTATATTGACTTTATTCCAAAACCCACTCCCAGAATCACGAAGGCAAGAAGAAAGAGAGCGATGTTGTACACAAACATCTGGGCGCCCACCCAGAGTCCAAAGACCCTGAAAACAATTATTGCCAGCCCACTAACCCCACCGGCAATGATGTTGTTTGGGATCATGAATGACACTATTGATACTGCGGTCAGTACTGATCCGACCGTGATCAGAAAGTAATCAAGAAAAGTCTTCCTGCTCAATTCAATCTACAACCCTCGAATTCTTGAGCTTTGCAATTTGCTGTAGAAGTTTCTTCTCCTTGCTTGAAGGTTTGCCAATATTGACTCTTACAGTTACCAGGAGATCTCCGCGCCTACCTCCAGATACACTGGGAACGCCGAGATTCTTCATTCTGAAGACCGTGTTGGGACTTGTCCCCGCCGGGACTTTTAGGGTCTCCGTTCCTCCCTCGGGAAGCTGAACCTCTGACGTGGTACCCAGAGCCGCTTCAACATAGTCTATCTCTTTGCTGACATAAAGATCATTCCCGCTACGCCTAAATTCTGTGGGCATTTCGACCCTCACACTGACGTAAAGATCGCCATACGGGCCTCCATTCTGTCCTGCATTCCCATGACCACCAATCCTTAGGGTTGCACCATTTTCAACACCGGCGGGAATAGTCACACTGACCTTGTGTCTCTCCTTCTCAAAGCCTCTTCCACCGCAAACACCACATCGCTTGTCTATTATTCTTCCTGAACCATTGCAGGTGTTGCAGGCATGAGTATTGCTGAACATACCAAAGAATGATCTATGCTCTTCCTTCACGTAACCGCTGCCGTTACACGTAGGACAGGTTCTATAACTTGTGCCACCCTCTGCACCCGTTCCGTTACAGCTTTGACAGACCTTGTTCCTGTCGTACTCGAGAACTACTTTCTTCCCCAGGATTACGTCTCTCAGCTCAATAACGACCGACGCGTGAATATCCTCTCCCCTGACCGCTCTCGGACCCTGAGATCTGCTCGTAGCACCGGATCTGTTTCCTCCAAAGAAAACGTCGAAGACATCCTGGAAATCCCCAAAGATGTCATCGAAACTCCCTCCGGCATTACCCGGAGTCCTCCCCGAACCGCGGCTGAAGGAAGAGGGGTCGCCAACATATCCGAAACGGTCGAACATTGCCCTCTTTTCCTTGTCGGAGAGAACCTCATACGCCTCCTGGATTTCTTTGAACTTCGATTCTGCATCCTTCTTACTGGATCCCTTATAGGCGTCAGGATGCCATTCCTTGACCAGTTTCCTGTAGGCCTTTCTTATATCTTCATCGGAAGCGTTTCGAGAGACTCCGAGAATCTCATAATAATCTTTTCTTGACTGAGCCATCTATATCACCACCGAAGGCTCTCATTCGAACTCGGAAGAGTTGTTTACGGCAACAACGACTCTAGCAGGCTTGAGAACCTTACCATTCAATTTATATCCGCTTTTCACAACACCAAACACGGCCATGTCCGGAACCTCTTCTGAAGAAACGGTCCCCTCGACCTCATGGGAAAAGGGGTCAAAGGGCTTACCGATCTCGGGGATTATTAGGGAGAGCCCTTCGTCAAACATTAGCCGCTCGATAGATTTGTGAATCAATCTGATACCCGAGACTAGACCCTCGCTTGAATCTTCTGTGTTTTCCAGGGCACGTCCAAGATTATCGTATACATCTATTAGTTTGAGAATCGTCCTCTCTTTGTGTCTCTTTGAATTCTCTTCAGACTCTCGAATCAGGGCATTTCTGTAGTTGATGAATTCCGCTCTAAGTCTCGCATTCTCTTCCTTAAGAGCTCTTATCTCATTCTTCAAAACTTCTGACTCGTCTATCTCTGACTCTTCTACAGAGGCATTTGGCTTTTCATCGCTCACTTCTTGGGCATCCTTCATTCCTTCTATTTCTGACTCTTCGCGGACTTCGGATTCCTGTATCTTGTTCTCTCCAAGTCTTTCTTTCTCATCGAATTCCTTTCTGATTTCTTCAAGATTCTTCTCGTCTCTGTCTTGCATCATATTGCTTTCCTCCTATCTATTCGAAAAAACCTCTGATAATCTATTTATTGAAAAGCTCAAGTACGCGTTTATCTTCTCGTAGTAGGTCAGCTTTGGCGAAATAATGAAGACATATCCTATCTTCTCATTCTTTCTTGTATATGGGGAGGCAAATACTGCGAAGTTCTTTAGTTCATCCCTTCCAACTTCATCGCCTATGAAGACCCTGTAATCATCAAATTCACCAAAGGAACTCAGCAACAACTCAAGATTCCTCGGATTTTCGACAGATTTTACCAGCCCAGAGATATCTGAAGAATCTAGATGGTCGTTCGAAATAATGAACTCGAGGCCGTACTTGTAGTACTTCTCTTCGTCTTCCTTCTCAAAAATGCTCTGTAAGAAGTGTATAATATCCTGCAATCTTCTGTCGTGCCACTGGTCGTATCTAAGCTCGACATTCTTGATTCCCTTTCTTATCTCACCGATCGTCTTTCCCACAACGGCCATATTTACGTACTTCTGAAAACTCGAAATATCGAAATCGCTGGTTCCCACAAAGACAGTAGTATTGAGGCTGACTCCAAGATCGGTGACTATTGACACATTGAGGTAGCCATCGGTTATCTTCGAAATCGCTACGCTGTTAACAAGTAAGCTATCAAACTTGGGTTTCTCAATCACCACGAATCCCGACACGGCACGGGCAAGTATCCTTGTCATCCCCTGCAAGAGATGCTCCACATCACCGACAATGCTTGTCTGTCTTATAGCTATCGCAACATTGCTTTCCTGAAGATCATCCGTGATAGTCCTTACCGAATCAAGGTAGAACCTAAACCCCTTGTCCGTCAGAACACGGCCCGCAGAGGTGTGCGGCTGGTATATGTATCCGAGAAACTCGAGTTTTCTCATATCATTTCTTACTGTTGCAGAACTGAACTTGAGATTAGAGTGCTCCAGAACCTGCTTAGAACTCACAGGTTTTCCAGAAGAGATGTATTCTCTAGAAACGCAGTATAGCACCCTTATCTGCCTGGGATTCAGTTCTGGGCCACCTGTTCGTTTTTTCGACACTTAGCACTCCCTCCCATAGACTGCTAATAAATGTTACCATATGCCGCCTCTGTTGTCAACTTCAGAGACCGATGATACAATCAATAAGAGCGAAAGGGGTGTGATCAATGAGGTTATCTCAGGTCATAGAACTCCTCGGCAACAGTGTTCTTCAGGTGGTGAATCCCGGCAACATCGATCCGGAATTTGATCATATTGAGAGTGACTCAAGGGTTCTTAGAGAGAAAAACCTCTTCATATGCATCAAGGGCACGAGTTTCGATTCACATCTGATTGCGAGGGAACTTCAGAGGAAGGGCGCGGTCGCTTTGATTGCGGAAATGCCGATAGAAGACGAGGAAGTGAGTGTTCCTGTTGTTTATGTTAAGAGTTCTCGTTTTGTAGAGGCATTGCTTACCATGGAAGAGTACAGCCATCCTTACAGAAAGCTAACCACTATCGGTGTAACTGGCACAAACGGGAAGACAACCATCACGACCCTGATCTACCATGTTCTCTCTTCATTTGAAAGAAAGGCATCATTGATAGGCACCGTAAGAAATGTTGTGGGTGAAAGTATATATTCGAACCCAAAAAACACGACTCCCGGGCCCGTTGAACTGGCGAAACTTCTCCAGCTTTCCGCCAAGATGAAGAGCGAGTATTTCATAATGGAGGTCTCTTCTCACTCGCTTTCAATGAACAGGGTAGAGGGAATGCGCTTCGATGTTGGAATAATAAGCAACGTGACCAGAGATCACCTGGATTTTCACCCCACCTTTGACGACTACTACAGGTCTAAAATGAGGATGTTCTCTTTGTTGAAGGCAAATGGTATCGCCATCGCAAATGGTGACAAGGTGAACATTGCAGACATCCACATTGCCAGAAACAGAATCACTACTTACGGTTTTGGCGATGAGTCGGATTACAGGATCGAGAATCTGGATATTTCGCGAACGGGAATGGATTTTACGATACAAACTCCTTACGGCTCCTCGCACAGAATATATTCGAGACTGATTGGAGAACACAATGCTTACAACATTGCGGCCGCCATTGCCGCTCTAAATTCACTTAATTACGACCTTGATCACATAGCAAAAGCAATCTCCTCTTTTGGAGGCGTCCCTGGAAGATTCGAGTTTGTCGAGGAAGCAACTAAATACGGCTTCGATGTTGTAATTGACTTCGCGCATACGCCAGACGCTATGGAAAAACTTCTGAAAACTGCCAGAAGGCTGACTCCGGGAAGGCTAATTCTTGTCTTTGGAGCCGGTGGTTCGGCCGACAAAGGAAAGCGGCCGTTGATGGCAGGGGTCTCTTCGAAATTCAGTGACGTGGTTATTCTAACTTCCGACGATCCAAAGCTTGATGACCCTGTAGAAATTCTCCAGGATCTTGAAAGCGGTGTGGACAAGTTCAAGCCGTATCTGGTCATTCCCGACAGACGGGAGGCAATATCAGTTGCACTTACGCTGGCGAACCGCCAGGATATGGTTTTGATAGCCGGACGCGGTCATGAAGACTTTCAGATTCTACGCGACAGAAAGGTTCCCTTCAACGACAAACTTGTAGTGAAGGACATACTTGAGAGTAAGTTCCGGAGGCACATTAAGAAGTGACACCGAAATCGGCGGTTGAAGAGTTTTTGATTCACACAGAAGAGAGACCGATAGTAATTGATTCAAGAAGAGTGTCGGACGGTGATGTCTTCGTGGGGCTGGAGGGCGAACGTGTGGACGGTAACGACTTCGTTGACGAAGCCCTTTCGGCAGGAGCTTTCCTGGTCTTCGCTAATAGGTCATCTGCAAGCAGTAGAGTAATAACGGTTGACGATACTAAAGAACTATTGATGGAAGCGGCGAGAAAAGTCCTGTCTCGAGCAAAACTCAAGAGCAGGATCGGAATCACTGGTTCCAACGGGAAGACCACAACGAAGGAGATAACGGCGCATCTTCTTTCAAAACTTGGAAAGACCTTCAAAACGGCCGGTAACTTGAACACTGAAATTGGGCTGCCTTTGTCGCTACTCGAAAACAGGAGAAGGCTCCTCTCATCTCAATATGGAGTCTTCGAATTCGGGACAAGTGCTAGGGGAGACATAAAGAGACTTGTCGATCTGGTGGAACCAGATCTTTGCGTACTTCTCAACGTCGGAACTGCTCATGTGGGGAACTTCAAACACCCAGAAGAACTGCTGCTGGAGAAGCTCTCAATATTCGATTCGAGAAGGCTTTCCAAAGCAATACTGGGAGGGTGTGATGAAAGGCTTAGAGAGTTTGCCGCCAGCTTAACGGTCGAGAAAGCCCTCTTTGGAAGAAGTGACGCCGACTTTTCCATAATTGACTTCTCATACGACGGGTGCGACACGATGCTACACTTCGACTGTCAAGGTGATCGTTTTGCCAGACTAAAAGGCGTTTGGAGCTATGGCCAGCTAATGGATCTTGGTGCCGCTTATCTTGTGACACTGTTTGCGGGCCTCCCCGAGCCTTCTATCTTCCTTAATGACTTCAGATTACCTTTCAAGGACAGATTTTCTGTCGAGACTCTCCATGGAATCACCCTGATAAGTGATTTCTACAATAGCAGCCTCGAATCCTGGGAATCGGCATTGCTATCGATTGAGAAACTCCGGCACTTAAGGAAGATCGCGGTTGCAGGTTCAATACTAGAACAGGGTAAAGAGGAGACGCGAACTCATGAGAAACTTGGAAAGCTCTTGAAGAGTTTCGACAAAACGGTCCTGTTCAATCAGGACAAAGCAATCGAAGGGGCTTCAAAGAATATTGAGCCTTCCCTGGTGAGCAGCGAAATTAAGGAAGTGGCTTCCTGGCTACAAAGAAACGTCATGCCAGGAGATCTGATCTTCTTCAAAGCCTCAAGAGCAGTAGCTCTGGAGAGAGTTTACGAATCATTTCTGGAGCTGATTCGAAATGCCTAAAGAAGCCTTCTCCTTTCTTCTGACCTTCCTGTTGAGCGCACTTGCCATCGAACCCTTCAAGAGATACCAGCGAAGGAAGAGGATCGGTCAATATATTCGAGAGGAAGGGCCGGATCTTCACAATTACAAAACCGGAACGCCCACGGCGGCGGGGATCATTCTCCTTCCCATCGCGCTCGCTGTAGCTTTGATCTTTTCCTTCAGAGTCGAGATCCTGATCGTGATACTCTCCGGCGTGCTCTTTGGCATTATTGGACTTGTAGACGACCTTTCGAAGATCGTTAAGAAGAACGCGTCTGGCCTGAGCGGCAGAAAGAAACTACTGCTGCAGTTGTTGTCGGCCTCTATAATTGTCTTTCTTATCCAGCTTGTCAATCCGCACACTTACATGGCGCTTCCGCTTCTCGGGAAGATTGACTTCGGTTTTGCCTACTATCCTATCTCGGCAGTAATAATAGCTGGAATGAGCAATGCAGTTAACCTCTCTGATGGAGTTGACGGACTTGCCGGTTCGATGTTTATTTTCTCACTTGCTCCGATGCTCATGCTTCCTGTCTGGCAAAACGGAATAATCGCACCGATTTGCGGTGCTCTCGCAGGGTTTCTATGGCACAACTGGTTTCCAGCCACTGTTTTTATGGGAGATACCGGATCGATAGGATTGGGTGGAATGATAGCTGTCATGTTTTCCGTGGACGGCCGGGAAGGCTATCTCCTCTTCTTTGGCATGATGTTCCTTGTCGAGATGTTCAGCGTCATCATCCAAGTTTTTTCCTTTAAAATCTTTGGAAAGAGGGTGTTCAAAATGTCTCCCATACACCATCACTTCGAACTTTCAAACTGGAAAGAAAGTAAAATTGCCTTCAGATTTTCGTTGATCGCTTTCATTGGAGCAGTCTTTGGACTGCTCACCTGGTAGGTGCGTTTGATGCTGAAAGGTAAGATCGGGTTCGTGGGATTCGGGATATCTAATCAGAAGCTCCTAACTACTTTTGTTGAACAAAGGGATCCACTAGCTCTGTTTGTTTCCGACAGTGGCACTATAGTGCCAGAAGCAAAGACGCTCATGAAAGAACATTCTATAGAATTTGAAGAGGATGGGCATACAGATAAGCTGTATGAGTGCGATTCTTTCATCGTTTCACCCGGCGTTTCACCCTTTTCCGAAGTTGGCAGTAGAATAATCAACTCGGGCAAGTACTTTACGACCGAGCTTGAAGTCTCTCTAGACAGACTGTGGTCGAAGCCCAGGGGAACCGTGATAGGTATTACCGGAACAAATGGAAAATCTACAACCGTAACTATGTTAAACCACATCATCTCCGGAAAGAGACGAAAGGTCTTTCAGGGAGGAAATCTGGGAGATCCTCTTGCCGGAATTGCAGGCGAAGACTTCGATTACTACGTTCTCGAAGTCAGTTCATTTCAGCTTAGATGGTTTGCAGAGGAGCAGAAGCGTTTTCATCTCTCTGCGATCATAAATCTGGGAGAAGACCATCTCGACTACCATAAAGGCATCGATGATTACTTCAAATCCAAGCTCCGGCTTGCAAAAATGACCGAGGGTGTGACTCTTCTTCCAGAGAGAATTCTAGATAGTCATAAAGAGTCTCTTGCCGGCTGCAAGCTTCGATTGTTTTCGATGTCGGACTCGGGAGACGATACTTTCGACAGGGAAAACTTGAGAATCTCCGGTGCAGAGTTCAAGACGGCAGATCTTCCATACCTCGGTCTACATAACTTCGAGAATACACTGGTAGTTCTGATGATCTCACAACTCATCGGCCTATCGGCCGAAGATGTTTTCCAAGAGCTGAAAAGCTACTCTTTTCTCTCTCACAGGCTCGAGCTAGTAAGAGAGTTTGAAGGTGTGAAGTACTACGACGATTCGAAGGCGACCAACGCCCACGCAGTCAGTGCCGCTCTGAGAAATTTCGAACTGTCGAAAACAATTCTGATTCTCGGGGGTCAGGAGAAAGATGAGACATATGTCGAGTTGATCGAACAGTTAGGTCAACTGAAACACGTTGTCATGATGGGAACCTCAATGAGGACATTATCTGCTAAACTTCAAATGAGGGGAATCCCCTTTTCTGATGCGGGGAACATGGCCGACGCAGTTTCCATAAGCAAACGGATTTCCCAAGACGGCGATTGCGTGGTTCTGAGCCCGGCAGGGTCTAGCTTCGATCTTTACAGGAATTACGGAGAGAGAGGTAATCATTTCAGAGAGATTGTAAACGCATTGGAGTGATCATGAAGAGAACGTATCTAATGCTGGCGCTGTATTCAAGTGTCTTCATTATATTTGGACTAGTCTTCATTTACAGCGCCGGAATAAGCATGGAGGCGAGGCATCCCGGAGTAACTGCTTCTGAGTTTCTTGAGAGGCAGCTGATTGCCTTTGCTATAGGGCTCGCGGGTGCGCTGATAATTATTTATATGAAGGGCTCCTGGCACTTCAAGAGAGCCTTCACAGTTTACTATCCACTTACGCTAATACTGCTTGTCGCCGTTCTCTTTTTTGCCGACAGGGGTGGTTCACACAGGTGGATAGATATCGGAAGCTTTTCTCTCCAGATTTCGGAGTTTGCAAAGATCTCTCTGTTGATCGTACTCGCTAAATACTTCGGAGGACTTAAGAAGAGAAATTTTCTTAACACTTTCCTGATTCCGCTTGGAATTCTTGCTCCACTTGCAATGCTCGTCTTCATCGAACCGGACCTCTCGACCACGGGCATCATGGTTGCGATAACACTTGTAATGATGATAATCGGCGGGATCAAAATGCGATACATAGGTCTTGCGTTGATCTTCGTAGTTATTCTGCTTCTTGTTCTCTACAGCGGTGGATTCATAGAAGAATATCAGATTCAGAGAATAACTTCATTTTTGTCCTCCTTTACTGGCGAGGAACATGAACAGGTTTCGTACTCGCTGATGGCAATCTCTTCCGGCGGACTCACAGGCAAGGGGCTTGGAATGGGGCTGGTCAAGTACTACCTTCCGGTTAGTTACTCCGACTTCATATTTGCAGTCATTGGAGAGGAGCTCGGCCTAATTGGCCTGCTTGTGCTGATGCTTGCATATGTGGGCTTCATAAGGGAGCTCATCGTCGCTGGACTGAGGGGCTCGACCGCTCTCGAAGGCAAACTCTACATAGTCGGATTCGCTCTTTACATAATGATCCAGGCAACCATCAACATAGCTGTCAATCTCGGCCTTTTCCCGGCAACCGGTGTTACCCTGCCATTTGTAAGCTCCGGCGGTTCTTCGATCATGTCCTTGATGATCGGATACGGTCTGGTCTTCTCCATACTCATCGAATCGGAAGAAGAAAAGGAAAAAGAGAATGCAAAAGCTTAAGGTAGCTTTTTGCGGCGGTGGAACCGGTGGTCATTACTATCCTGCCGTCTCGATCTTGCAGGAGCTAAAAAGGCTAAGGGAAATCGATCTTCTGTACTTCACTGTCTCTGGAAAGATAGACGACAGGAGCGTTGGAAAGGACTTTCCGGAGGCAAAGATAGTCCCTCTGGAGCTGACGGGTCTTAAGAGGCCTCTGTACAGCCCGGCGAATGCGGGGATACTCTTTTCTCACTTAAAGACCGAGAGATCGGTAAGAGAACGCCTGGCCGAATTCTCACCGGATTTCCTGTTTTCGACGGGAGGCTATGTTTCCTATCCAGTTGTCAAAGCCTCGCATAAACTGGGGATACCTGTGTACATTCACGAACAGAATTCAGTAGTGGGAATAGCAAATAAGAGTCTTGCGAGGTATGCAAGGCTATTGTTCATATCATTTGAGGAGAGCCGTAGTAAGCTCGAAATCCCGGCAGAAAGGATCATATTATCGGGTAACCCGGTGAGAGAGGCAAAATCAACGAAGAGTGAAGTAATGAAGAGATTCAATCTGGCAGAGGAAAGTCCTTTCATAGTCGTGCTGGGTGGAAGTCTTGGATCGGAAGTGGTAAATAGCGTTCTAGAAAAGTTTTACAGCGAAATTGAAGGGAGCGGTGACAGATTAACTTTCCTCCATTCTACAGGTGACGATAACTGGGCCCTCTCTCTTAATAGATTCCCATTTGTTCGCTCATTTTCTTATATAGAGGACCTCACAGACGCAATAGCCTGCGCCGATCTTGTCGTGTCAAGGGGAGGAGCAACTACTATCGCAGAGCTACAGTATTTTGGAAGAAAGGGTATAATAATACCGTGGCCCGGTGCCGCAGAAAATCACCAATTTCACAACGCTCGCTCGCTGGAAAGAGTTGGATTGGGTTATGTTATACTGGAAGAGAATTTGACCTCCACAGCTTTGAGCATTGCAATAAGAGAAATGTTGCAAAGAGAGACCTGTTACAAACCTCCAAGAAGACCAGTTGAAATTATTTTGGATAATATACTCCGGGAGGAATCGATTTGAAATATCATTTTATTGGCATTGGCGGAATTGGAATGAGCGGTCTGGCAATGCACTTAGCATCTGAGGGTAACCAGGTTTACGGATCGAATTACGAAGAAAACGAAAGGGTAGACTACCTTCGCTCGAAAGGCATAAATATCTTCATTGGCCATTCTTATGAGAACTTCGAAAAACCCGATGTGGTGGTGAGAACCACTGCCATTAAGCAGGGAAACCCGGAGCTGGTTAGGGCTATGTCGGAAGGTGTACCTACTATATACAGAATGGAGCTGCTCAAGAACCTTCTTTCGAGAAACACTTCTCTTTGTGTAACCGGGACCGATGGAAAGACGACTACTACAGCTATGATTTCAAAAATTCTTGTCGACTCCGGAAGAGACCCCACGGTTTTGCTTGGTGGAATAAATCCTCTCTTGAGCGATGGAAACTACAGAAAGGGCGAGGGTCTTATCGTAAGTGAGCTGGATGAGAGCGACGGTTTCTTTGCTTCATTTAAGCCAGACTACGCGATAATCACCAACGTACGGGGCGATCACCTCGAACACTACGATAACTCGTTCGACAATCTCAAGAATCACTTCAAGTACTTTGCCAGAGGAGTCGAAAATATGTTGGTTACGAATGCCGATGATTCTGTTTCTGAAAGGATTTTCAAAGGCTCTCTAACCTTCGGAAGAGACAGAGGCGATTATCGCTTCTCCGACAGAGCGACGGGAATAATGAATCAGACTTTCAGGTGCTGGAAGGGAGATACCGATCTCGGACTCTTCAAGCTCATGATTCCAGGTGAATACAACGCTTACAATGCAACTGCAGCAGTTGCTCTTGCACACGAAATGGGAGTTCCAATTGAATCGATAAAGAACTCCTTGGAGTCATATAGGTCGGTTGACAGAAGGTTCACTTTTAGGGGTCTCGATGATTTCAGAAACCTCTTTTTCTTTGATGACTACGCTCATACTCCGGACGAAATAAGCAGTACCATTCGAGGCGCTCGCGAATTCTTCCCCGGTAAGAACGTTGTAGTGGTCTTTCAGCCACATAGATATTCGAGATTGGTCAGGGAAAACGGTCGGTTTGCGATGTCACTTAAGGATGCAACCGAGGTCTGTGTATACAAGCTCTACGAAGCTTATGAAAAGGGGCAGTATGCAATAGACGAGACAGAGGTCTTGAAAGGTTTGAGTAGCTACGGTGTTCCGGCTGTACATGCCGTAAACTACTCGGAGATACTCGAATGGCTGGAAAAGAAAAGAGATGCCGTCATCCTCTTTCTCGGCGCGGGCGACATCACCGAAGCGTCAAAAATGAGCGCTCTCAAACTTTGCGAAGCACATTAGAGACGTTTAGAGTCTGACAGACGGCGCAGCCGGTACAGCCTTCCCACCTGCAGTCTCCGGTAGTCTCTTCCCGTAGTGCCTTTTCGTATTCTTCAATTAGAAACTCCTTAGAGATTCCAGTGGAAATGTGTTCCCATGGAAGCTCTTCATGTGTATCGTAGCCTCTCATATAATCATCTACATCGATTTCCTCAGCCCGAAAGGCTTCGTGCCATATTGCGGCATCAAACTCCTCGTTCCATTCGTCGAAGATTGCGCCCAATCTGTAGGCCTTCAATATCGCTTTGCCGACCTCTCTGTTCCCTCTGCTGAGAACACCTTCGATTGTACTGCTAGATGGATCGTGACTGCTAAGCTGGATCCCTCTTCCAGAAAGCCTCTTAAGAATGCCAAGTCTTCTTGCCGCTTCAACTTCGCCTATCTGTTGTGCAAACTGGAACGGTGTGTGAGCCTTTGGAATGAAGATTGCGGCCGAAACTGAGACTTCTCTGAAACCAACGGCTTTGACCCGCCTCGCCAACCTGACTATCTCTTCAAGATCCTCATCTCTTTCGGTCGGAAGTCCTATCATGAAATAGAGTTTGACTCTCTGCCAGCCGTTATTCCTCGCCGCTTTAACGGTAGACATAAGATCGTCTTCCGATACGTTCTTGTTGATCACGTTTCTCAGTCTTTGAGAACCTGCCTCGGGTGCGAAAGTCAAACCGGTCTTCCTTATCGAAGCTATCTTAGAAGCGATCTCCACTCCGAAAGAATCTATGCGCGTGCTCGGCAGAGAGAGGGCGACCCTTTGGGGTTGGAGCAAAGGCAATATCTCTTCAGTTAAGAGATCTATGGAAGAGTGATCCATAGTCGACAACGAGAGAAAGGAGATTTCTTCATACCCAGTCTGCTCCAGGACCTTCCGCACAGACCGTCTTATTTCCTCCACTCCACGCTCCCTGACAGGCCTGTAGATCATTCCCGCCTGGCAGAATCTGCACCCGCGATTGCAGCCGCGCATTACCTCAAACACCGCTCTATCGTGGACTGTTCGCATGTATGGAACGAGAGGATTGCTGTCCATCTCGTAGTCTGAAAGATCTCCAATTACAGCCTTAACTGTCGCCTTCTTCCCTACTGAGGGCACGTAGACTCCCTGAACTTGCGAAAGCAACTGGAGTAGCTCGCTTCTTCTCCCGGATTTCAAAAGGTAGATGTTTTCCTTCACCACGTTGCAAAGAATCGGGGTTACTGCCTCTCCATCGCCAATTACGAAGGCGTCGAAGTAGTCGGCCATAGGCTCGGGATTTGTCGAGCAAGGCCCGCCGCCCAGCACTATGGGTTCGGTAGTTCTCTCTTTCTGGAGAAGGGGAATATCTGCAAGATCGAGAACTGCGAGAACATTGCTGTAGCAAAGTTCGTACTGAAGAGTTATTCCCAGGATATCGAAGTCGATTGCCGGGGTGTATGTCTCCAAAGAAAAAAGAGGGATCTCGGCGTCGCGCATTTCACCTATCATATCCTTCCAGGGAAGATACGCTCTTTCAGCATAGAACCCATCGACTACGTTGAGTTCTTTATAAAGTATCTTGAGCCCCAGATGGGACATACCGACTTCATATGTATCGGGAAAGGCAAGAAGAATCCTCAACTTCTCTGCGGGATTCTTCATTACCCTGTTCAGCTCCTTGCCGATATAGCGACTGGGTTTGCTGACTCTGTTGAGGACTCCCGAAGAGACGAGCCACTTCCTCATTCGCTCTGGACTGTTCATCAGAGCGTAAATTCAGTTGAAAGAAGAAACATCAATCTCAGCAGATTGTCGTAATCTTCCATAGAAATGTATTCTGTCTCGGAATGAAGATACTTCACCGCAAGCGCCAGAGGAACCATCTTTGTTCCCTTCTGCTGGAAGGGAATTCCGTCGGTGCCTCCACCAGTAACTCCTACCTGCAGTGGGATTTCCTTCTCTTTTGCAAATTCCATAAGGCTCTTTCCAAGACCGTAATCACCGAGCGATGAGGTGTCCGACATTCTTAAGACGGCCCCGTTCCCAGGCTTGACGTCCCCTGTCAGTCTCGAGCAGCAGGCGAAGGAATCGACCGGGAAAAATAGGTCCGGTTTCAGCTTCTCTGAGAGCGCTCTCGCTCCAATCAAACCTATCTCTTCCTGCACCGTCCAGGCAAGAACGACTCTCCTGTTTAGGTTTACCTTGACCAACATATCGAGAAGATCGAGCAGAGCGAGACAGCCCGATCTATCGTCAAGAGATCTCACGGCCACGAATTTGTCGTTCAATATTGAAATCTGTTTTCTGAATACTGCATAATCAAGTACGTCAATTCCAATTCCGGAGGTTTCATCTCTGGAAGATGTCCCAACGTCGATGACAAGATTTTGCCACGAAAGATCTGCCTTTTCTCGGAGGTGTGGAGGTGTCATTCCAATGACTCCGTCTATCGATTCTCCCGAAGACGTGATGACGTCGAGATGTCTACCTACTAGAAGCTCGTCGGCGATTCCCCCAACCTTTTTGAAGTTGAGAGATCCATCGGAATTAATCCCTGTAACGAGCAGGCCAATCTCATCCATGTGGGCAGCAAAGGCGATTGTCGATTCTCCGCTTCCGGCTTCAACCATAACATTTCCAAGATCATCTACAAAGGCCTCAACGCCTTCGGGAAGCATCTCGATTATCTTGGCCCTTATCATCTCTTCTCTTCCGGTCATACCCGGAACAAAAACCACGTCTGTCAGTCTGTCTAGATTCATGAAAACACCTCCTCACCAATTATAGCCTAAGTCCAAGAAGTTAGGAAGTTGGACTCACAAAGAGGTTCAGGACAGTTATAATCGTAATAGCGAAGTCTGAATACAGAAGATAATTGGTCAATCAAGATCATTATACAGAACTCATGAATGGAGGAGATTTTGTGAGCTATCACGAGAGACTGGAAAAACTGAAAGCCGAATGGAAAGACAAAAAGGTAATGCCTCTTCTGAAAAGGTTCCCCGAAAGAAAGAAGGAGTTCAAGACTTCCTTTGACGGGCCAGTAGAAACTCTGTACACGCCGGCCGAAAAGGACGAATATGTTGAGAAAATCGGATTCCCGGGCGAGTACCCTTTCACAAGAGGTGTTCAGCCAACTATGTACCGGGGCCGTTTGTGGACCATGAGGCAGTATGCTGGCTTCGGAACTGCTGAAGAGTCAAACCGCAGATACAGGTACCTCCTCTCTCAGGGCCAGACAGGGCTTTCCGTTGCCTTCGATCTCCCGACACAGATCGGTTACGATTCAGACGACCCGATGTCTGAAGGTGAAGTCGGAAGGGTGGGAGTTGCGATCGATTCGCTGGAGGACATGGAGACTCTCTTCGAAGGGATTCCTCTGGAAAGGGTGAGCACATCCATGACTATTAACTCCACAGCCGCTATTCTCCTTGCGATGTACATAGCCGTAGGTGAAAAGCAGGGAGTAGATGCCTTGAAGCTGACCGGGACTATTCAAAACGACATACTGAAGGAATACATAGCAAGAGGAACTTACATCTTTCCCCCCGATTCATCCATGAGGTTAATTACGGATATCTTCGAATACTGTTCAAAGAACCTCCCCGATTTCAACACTATAAGCATTAGCGGATATCACATAAGAGAGGCCGGAGCCAATTCGGTTCAGGAGATCGCCTTCACTCTCGCCGACGGTATAGCCTACGTACAGGCGGCGATTGATGCAGGACTCGATCCAAACGTATTCGGCAAGAGACTCTCTTTCTTCTTCAATTCACATAATGGCTTCCTGGAAGAAATTGCGAAGTTCAGGGCAGCTAGAAGACTGTGGGCAAAGACAATGAAAGAGAGGTTCGGTGTAACAGACGAAAAGGCAATGATGCTGAGATTCCACACTCAAACTGGTGGATCTACCCTCACCGCACAACAGCCCATGAACAACATTGTCAGGGTTGCTTTCCAGGCTTTGGCCGCAGTTCTCGGAGGCACACAATCTCTTCATACGAATTCCTTCGACGAGGCTCTCGGTCTGCCAACAGAAGATTCCGTAACCATCGCGTTGAGAACACAGCAGATAATCGCCTCTGAAACGGGCGTAGCGGACACAGTCGACCCGTTGGGTGGCGCCTACTTCATTGAAGAACTTACAAACACGATGGAAGAAAAGGCTCTCGACTATATCAAAAAGATAGACGACCTGGGAGGAATGGTCGAGGCCGTTAGAGCAGGCTTTGTTCAGAAGGAAATTCTCGATAGCGCATACAAGTATCAGGTTGCGATTGAAAACAAGGACCAGATAATCGTCGGTCTTAATGAATTTGCTGCCGACGAGGAACAAGGCAGAGACCTCCTTAGACTCGACCCGGCCATTGAGGATAGACAGAAGAAGAAGATCGAAACCCTCAGAAAGAAGAGAGACAATGAGGAAGTCCGGAGACTACTTGAGGACCTGAAGAAGGCCGCTCAGGGAAGCGAAAACCTTATGCCATTCATACTGAAGGCCGTTAAGGCATACGCGACTCTGGGTGAAATTGCGAACGCCCTGAGAGACGTCTTCGGAGAATACACCGAAGCAGTGATTCTTTAGAGAGAGGTGGAGACAATGAAGATAAAAGTACTCGTGGCAAAGCCCGGACTCGATGGACATGACAGAGGCGCCAAAGTCGTCGCTATGGCTCTTCGAGACGCCGGAATGGAAGTTATCTACACAGGTCTCAGGCAGTCTCCCGAATCGGTCGTAAAGGCCGCGCTTCAGGAAGACGTTGACGTTGTGGGGCTCTCGATACTATCTGGCGCCCACATGAAGATTTGCACCAAAGTGCTTCAACTCATGAAAGAAGCAGGAATTGGCGATAAGCCTCTCTTTGTCGGCGGAATAATTCCCGCAGAGGACGCCGATGAGTTAAGAAGGGCCGGTATCTTCGAAGTTTTCGGGCCGGGAACCTCACTGAAATCAATCATAGATAAGATAGAGGAAACGGTTAAGAAATGAACTCAATGAAACCCGGTATCGACCAGCTCAAGATTTCGAGGTCGCTGAGCATAATTGAAAACGACACTGACTCAGCAAGAAAGATCATCGGAGGACTGCCTGCCCGAGATTACTGCGTAATAGGCGTCACGGGAAGTCCGGGGGCAGGCAAGTCGTCTTTAACAGACCGCCTTGCATGCATAAGCGTGGAGGAAAGGACAACGGCCGTCGTTGCAATCGATCCGTCAAGCCCCTTCACGGGAGGCGCCTTTCTCGGAGACAGGATCAGAATGAGACGTGCAACCGACGATCCCAGGGTCTTCGTGAGATCGATGGCCAGCCGGGGAAGCGTCGGAGGTTTGAGTCCTTCAATTTATAACAGCGTTGAGTTTCTTGGCAGGAGCGGCTACGACAGGATTTTTGTGGAGACGGTCGGGGCAGGCCAGTCGGAAACAGACATCGTTAATCTTGCAGATATCGTCCTTCTCGTAATGGCGCCCGGACTTGGAGACGATGTTCAGACAATGAAGGCTGGAATAATGGAGATCGGAGACATATTCGTGATAAACAAGAGCGATCTTCCCGGAGCCGACCAGCTTGCTTCAAGAACCAGAGCGATCCTGGAACTTTCCGGAAAGAAATTCCCGGTGATGAGGGCAGATTCCATAAGGGGGAGCGGAGTTCAGGAGATCCAAGAAGAGATAGAAGAGGTACTTCTCAGTTATCTCAGCTCCGGGAGGCTAGCATCGAAACGCGCTAAGCGCAACCTTTACAATAACTTGAACAGCGCGTACCAGATTATAAAGGAACACTACGCCGAAAATGATAAACTTGAAGAACTAATAAGCTATCTTCTTGAGAATATCGGGAGGTAATCAAATTGAAATCCGACAGAATAGACCATATTGGCATAGCCGTAAAATCGATCGAAGAGAGGCTTTCCGTCTACCGAGACCTTCTTAAACTGGAAGTCACCGGAATCGAGGAACTTGAAGACCGAGGACTGAAAGTTGCCTTCGTAAAGGTCGGCGACACTCGAATTGAGCTTCTCGAATCGATATCGGAAAACAGCCAGATATCAAGATTCCTGGAAAGCAGGGGAGAAGGCATACATCACATCGCTTTTCACGTTGACGATGTCAAAGCAGCCATTGAAGAAGCCGTTTCACTTGGGCTGAAACCTCTTTCCACGGAGCCCGAAGACGGAGCCGGGGGAACAAAAGTAGTCTTCCTCCACCCCAAAAGCACGGGCGGAGTTCTGACTGAACTTGTCGAAGGACACCACTAGGGGGCGAATGAATTGGCCGGTAGACTTGAAGAGTTTTTTGAAAAGAGCGAACAGATCATCCTTGGTGGTGGTCAGGAAAAGATCGAGAAGCAGCATAAAGCAGGAAAGTTGACTGCCAGAGAGAGAATCGATGTTCTCTGTGACGAAGGAAGCTTCGAAGAGTTCGACAGATTTGTCAAACACAGAGCAACGAGCTTTGGTCTTGCGGACAAGGCATTCCCGGCAGACGGAGTCGTGACGGGAATAGGAGCAGTCGATGGGCGAAAGATAGCCGTTTTCTCTCAGGATTTCACAGTGCAGGGCGGATCGCTTGGGGAAATGCACGCCAAGAAGATAATAAAGGTGCAGGACATGGCTTTGAAACTAGGTATACCGATCGTCGGAATAAACGATTCGGGCGGAGCAAGGATTCAGGAAGGTGTAGACTCTCTTTTCGGCTACGGTGGAATCTTCCACAGAAATACCCTCTCTTCGGGAGTGATTCCTCAGATCACCGTTATCTGCGGACCGTGCGCAGGAGGCGCCGTCTACTCACCCGCAATAACCGACTTCATTATTATGACCGACAGGCACTCACAGATGTTTATAACCGGTCCACAGGTAATAAAGGCCGTGACGGGTGAAGAGACGTCGATGGAAGAACTGGGTGGAGCTCTCGTACATAATACAAAGAGCGGAAATGCCCACTTCCTCACCCCGGATGACAGAAGCGCAATGCTTCTCGTCAGGGAACTTCTCGAATACCTGCCGCAGAACAATGCCGAGGAACCAAACAAGGGAGAGGCCGATAGCGGCGAGACTCAGGAAGGTCTCCGGGAGATTGTGCCGGATAATCCAAAGCAGTCATACGACGTGAAAAAAGTGATCTCACTTGTAGTCGATGGAGGAAGATTCCTCGAGGTACATGAACACTATGCGAAGAATATGGTCGTGGGCTTTGCAAAGATAGGCGGAAGATCGGTGGGGATAGTGGCTAACCAGCCTTCTGTCTTCGCCGGTTCCCTCGATATAAACGCCTCCGACAAGGCGGCGAGATTTATTAGATTCCTGGATGCTTTCAATATACCGATAATCACATTTGTGGACACACCAGGATTCCTTCCGGGAGTCTCCCAGGAGCATGGAGGTATAATTCGTCACGGGGCGAAACTGCTTTATGCCTACAGTGAAGCCTCAGTTCCGAAGGTAACAGTGATCCTTAGAAAGGCCTACGGAGGGGCATATATCGCAATGGGAAGTCAACATCTCGGAGCAGACATTGTTTACGCGTGGCCGGGGGCCGAGATCGCCGTAATGGGTCCCGAAGGCGCCGCGAACATAATCTTCAAGAGAGAAATTGACGGTTCCGACCAACCCGAAAAGACTAGACAGGAAAAGATTTCAGAATATAAAGACATGTTCGCAAATCCATTTGTTGCGGCAGGAAGAGGCTACATAGAATCGATAATTGATCCGGCTGTCAGCAGAATGGAGATAATCAAGGCTTTGGAGACGCTAGATACGAAAGTCGAAGGCAGACCGACCAAAAAGCACGGGAATATACCGCTTTGAGGTGTATCTGATGGAAGAGTATATCCAGATCACTATTATTGGCGTAGCAATTGTCTTCCTGGCGCTGGCGATGCTTTTTGTCATATTCAAGATTCTCGGCCGCCTCTTCTCCAGAGAAGATGAAAACAAGCTTACGGCAGTCAGTAAGAAGCCTGCCCCGGCAGCGAGCTCGAGAGTCTTTGAGACGGAGGAAGGCGAAGTGATTGCCGCCATAACCGCTGCAGTAACTGCCTTTATGGGTCACAGCGACTTCAAAGTCAGAAGTGTCGCCCCTGTTAACCTGTCGGCGACCTCGCAATGGAAACGACGAGAACCAACCGTCTACTGGAAAGTGAGGAGGAGCAAGAATTGAGAAGATTCAGAGTGAGAGTTAACGGCAAAGATTACGACGTCGAGATCGAGGAGCTTTCTTCTGTAGCCGATTCAAGTTCTGGCGCGGCAGTTCAAAAGACTGAAACCAGGCAGAAAGTTGAAGCTGTGGATTCACCCAAACCGGCTGAAACGGTCAAGGAAGCTCAGAAACCGGCTGAACCCGTTAAGGAATCCAGTGGATCGGGAGAGAAAGCCAAAATACTGTCGCCAATGTCGGGGAGTATACTTGAGGTTCTCGTTTCGGTAGGAGATTCCGTCTCCCCCGGTCAGAAGCTTGTGATACTCGAAGCAATGAAAATGGAAAACAGTATTCTTTCCGAGGACTCGGGCACGGTGAGCGAAGTCAGGGTGAAGAAGGGTGACAATATAGACGCAGGCGAGATAATGATAGTGCTGGCATAGGAGCGGTCCTGCCGCTCCTATGCTCCAAGCACAAACAATCGTTTTCACGGCGAATCTTAGGACATCCCTTTCATGAGAGGAGTGTTTGTATAGTATGACTTCCGCCGACAGAAATCTTTCCACGAGAGCGAGAGAGCTTTCTCTGAGGGCTTTCGGTGTCTTTCCGGATATACCCTTTTCCTTCAACTCAAGGCTGAAGAGGGTCCTCGGCAGACTTGTCTACTCGAAAAGCCGCGGAACGCTTACTCCTCTCAGAATAGAGATCTCTTCTTCGATATCTTGTAACGAGGAACTTCTCAAGAGAACCTTGCTTCACGAGCTTTCTCACTTCTACTTGATGAAGAATGACAGAGATTTCTCGCATAGCTCGCCGGAATTTCGGAAGCTGTCCGAAGAACTGGGATTCGATATCGTAGCCGAGTACGAGGGACTTCCGGTACACAGATGGGTATGTTCTGTATGCAAAAAGACTGTGGCCCTTTCCTTCAACCGCAGAGAAAAAAAGGGTCTGTCTTCCTGCTGTAAAGCCCCGATAGAACTTCAGGAAAAATAATTGAATAAACACTTGCCTTTCTAGAAATTCATCTGTTATAATAATTTATACCTAATATCTAAGTGGTGATACTTATGAAAGCCCATAAGAAGCTCACGAAGGTGCTTGTATATTTTCATGGAGATTATTTTGTACCGGTAAGGTTCAGTTACGATGGTATAAAAATAATTGTGAATGCCGTTACCTCCTTCTGGGTTGAGGCCGTGGGATCCCAGAAAGTCTATCATTTTTCAGTAATGACCACACTTGGAGCTTACAATCTTGAATTTGACGAAGACGCAAAGAAATGGTACAGCTATCTTCTTGGAGGGTGATTTCCTTGAAAGGAATTCCTTACGTATCTCACATAGACATGGACGCATTTTTCGCAAGTATAGAACAGGCAGCCAATCCGACTCTTAAAGGCAAACCGATAGCAGTAACCGGAATTGGAAAGCGGCATTCCGTTGTAACTTCGGCGAGTTATGAGGCAAAGAGACTGGGTGTGAAATCGGGTATGGCCTTTTTCGAAGCCCTGAAGCTGTGTCCCGATCTTATAGCCGTGGGAGTGCAGTCAAAGAAGTACGGCTATATATCGAAAGAGATAATGAAGATGATGACCTCTGTATCGCCCAGAGTTATGGTTGCGAGCGTGGACGAGGCTTACATAGATCTCAGCTTTCACACTAAACTGGAGGAATCGATTAACAGATTCATTTCCTTTAAGAGAGATTTGAAAGAGAGATTCGGAATAACCGCCTCAGTTGGAATCTCGGTAAACCCGATCATATCTAAAATCGCCAGCGATTACTCCAAGCCAAACGGATTCGTAGTGGTCAAAGACGGCATGGAAAGAGAATTCTTGAATGAGATACCCGTAAAGGATGTTCCGGGAATAGGGAAACACACGTTGATAAAACTAGAATCTATGGGATACAAGACGACAGGGGAGCTTCTGGAAGGTTTGGAGAAGTCTCCCATGGATCTTTACACAATGTTCGGAAATGCCTTCATGGGCTTTCTGCAGAGTCTCACAAAGAAAAGATTCTCCAGGAATGAGTTCTTCAAAGAAGAGAGACCGAAATCCGTGGGCCATTCTATGACGCTCTCGGGTGATATAAGCGATTTCGATCTTATAGTGAGAGTAACAAACTTCCTGGCTGCCAGGGTAATATACAGGATGGGAAGATACAAAATGGAAGGCTCCGGCGTCAGTTTCTTCTTTAGATACGCGGACAGAAGTTCCAAAGCTATTTCAAAGAAACTGAACTTCACAATTTCCTCGATCAAAGATATGACGGAGATCACCCCGTGGCTGATCAGCTCAATCTGGAACGGAACGGCCGTCAGGGCGATTGGAATCTCATGCTGGGCTCTTAAAGAAAAGAAGAATCAAAGGCAGCTCTCTCTGTTCGAAAAAGAAAAGGAACTGCTGGAAACCGTGCTCCAAATAGAAAATAAATTCGGAGAATACGCCATATTTCCGGGGAATATATTATTCCTCCCCGAGATCAGAAAGCTTGAGAAACCTTCTGATCTCCATTACCAGGGCTTCTGCCGTCGCGAGGTTAGTTGCTAACGGTTTGTTATGAACATCACACACTCTCAGAAGGGCGCTCACATCCGGCTCATGGGGCTGCGCGGTGAGCGGGTCTCTCAAAAAGATTACAAAATCGATCTCATCATTGGCGATGAGAGCGCCAATCTGGAGGTCGCCACCCAGCGGACCCGACTTGAATGAAGTGAGCTCCAATTTGACCTTTTCCCTGAGGATATTGCCTGTAGTGCTGGTTGCAAAAAGGCTGCACTTTCTGAAGACGTCGACGTGCTCTCTGACAAACATTATTAGATCGATCTTTTTCTTGTCGTGCGCTATCAATGCTACTCGTGGTTTTTCACTCATGGCTACCTCCGTTTTATGACAAGAAAATAATAACACATACCGACCGTCTACACTCCAGGCATTTAGCTGAGGTGAATTGATCTGTCCCTTTCATTCAACGAGATAACAATATATGGACAAGCCACTACGGACCCGGAATCAACTGTGCGGGGCGGATTCTTCAGGGTGAGTATATGCGTATACAGGAGCGGGGGCGAAACCGAAGAAATCTTTGACATTCGTTTCGATGAAAGGGAATCGAAAAGGGTATTCGCGGAAATCTACAGAGGCTGCTATCTGCTTATCAGGGGCGAAATAAGAGTTAGAAAGAACCTTCACATAAAACTAAGGGAGTTCACCGTGACGACAAGACCCTACGACAGAGATCTCGATATCGACATACCGAGAATACTAACACGGATCAAGAGCGACTACTTCTGAAAAGTCTCGTAATACTTGCCTCTAAGATCGGTGAAGATGGATCTGTCCACCACGGTCTTGAATTCATCGACCTCTACGAGAAGATACTCGTCGCCGACTCTATCGGTTATCTTCAAATATTCAATCTCTGGGAAGTAACCCTCTCTCCGGAGGAAAGAAACGTGTATGTGCATGAGATTGGGAAGGTAGCCCCCGCCTCCAATGAGGCCGAGTACTCTGAGTCTCTGTTCGGACGGATCAATCATGTATATCCGCCTGTCATCTTCTGTGGCAACGGTCCATGTGAAGTTGGACGACTCGAGGAGACCACCGAAGAATTGTTCAGTAAGGTTGTTGATCAAATCAGTCTGGTAGCTCGATCTGTATTGCTTCCAGGGCACACCGTCAACAACACTGAAAGTCACTTCCTCCCTTGAGAGATATACCAGGGCAATTCCGCTAAGTTCTTCAGGCTCGAAAAACTCTACGTAGACATCTTCACCCCCGACCATAACGAGACGAATCTTTAACTTGAGATCTTCGTAATCAGAATCGGGGTATTCTGTATCTACCAGGTGGAAGTGAACTCTAACAAGTGCATCGATATCGCCTGAATCAACGACCTGCTGTATGAAAAGAGTCAGATCATCGTACTCGCTGACTGAAGAGAACAGCGTCCCTCCAACAAGCAGGGAGAATGCGGCGGCCAAGACCACACAAAGCTTCATCTTACTCACCTCTCGCGAGATTATAACATGCGAAGAGACACAGAAAAATGATAAGATCAGATTGAGGGGTGATGATTTGAAGGTAGCGTTTCCCGCCCAGATGAGGGAAATCGACAAGAAGATAATTGAAGGAGGGGTACCTTCGCTTCTTCTAATGGAAGAGGCTGCCCGCAGCGTTTTCGAAGAGATTCAAAGACACGCAGTGAGCCGGGCAGTTGTCCTCTGTGGCAGCGGCAACAACGGTGGTGACGGCTACGGAGTGGCAAGGCTTCTTCTCGGTCACGGAACTGATGTCGCTGTTGTGCGATGTTATACTCCCACAAGCGATGACTGCAAAAGAAACGCAGCGATTTATGGCTCTCTAGGAGGGCCGGCTGTGGACCTGGAAGAGACTTCCGTCGCGGAGAATCTGCTCGGCAGCGCCGACATAATAGTCGATGCCGTTTTTGGAACGGGATTTCATGGAAGTCTTGAAGGCAATACCGCCAAGCTGTTCGAATTTGTCAATCGGCTTAAAGCTTATAGATTGGCCGTGGACATCCCTTCGGGGGTCTCCGGGTTTGACGGCAGTGCTTCAGACTCGTCGTTCAAGGCGGACAAGACAGTCACTTTCGGACTGGCAAAAGTTGGCCATTTTCTCTATCCTGGATGTGCATTCTGTGGCGAGATTCTCATCGAGGGCGCCGGCTTTCCAAAGAGAATAATGAATTCTCTGGCCGATTCCGAAGTCATAGATGAAGAGGTTATCTCCGCACTTCTGCCTGAAAGGCCTCGTAACAGCTACAAGGGAAGCTATGGTTCTGTTCTCATAATAGGCGGATGTGAGATCTACACAGGAGCTCCGTATCTCTCTGCTCTCGGCGCTTTCAGATCCGGGTGCGGAATGGTTTACTCGTACACTCCCGGGGGATCTGCGAGCGTTATACAAAACAATCTGCCGGAAGCGATTGCTCTGGTAAGCGACGGCGACTTTCTTGGACCAGGTGACATCAAACACCTCTCTAAACTGATGGACAGAATAGATTGCATCGTAGTCGGTCCAGGAGTGGGAAGAAAGGAGGAAAGTGTCGAATTTGTACTGCAGTTGTTGAGGAGTTTTCCCGATAAGAGCTTTATTGTAGATGCCGATGGTCTTTTCGCTATCTCAAAGGATCTCTCGGTCCTATCAAGGTCAATGGAGATTCTTATAACCCCTCACCCGGGAGAGTTCGGCCGGCTTAATGAAGGAAGAACCGATCTGGAGTCTTTCATGGAGTTCTGTTCCATTCACGGAACAAGTGCGATTCTGAAGGGCGCCTCATCTGTGTTTTGTAATGGAAGCAGAAAGATATCGATCAACACAGCGGGAAACACAGGCCTCGCAAAGGCGGGAAGCGGTGATCTCCTCTCAGGATCGATTGCCGGTTTTGCAGCCCAAACAGGGGATCTCGATCAATCTGCGATACTGGGAATGTACTTCATGGGCAGAGCGGCCGAGCTCTCTAGTGTTTCAGAACCATGTAATTCTGCCTCAAGAATTGCAGACTCCTTCTCGCTTGTCTTTAAGCAGTTCGAGCAGAATGCAAAGGAGAGATTACATGGAACTAGGCCATAATATTTCCCAGCGACTTGAGCAGAAACTCGGCCTCTCACTGAAGGCCCAGCAGGCCCTGAAACTGCTCCAGCTCAATTCACTTGAGATCTCTGCCGAACTCGAAGAGATTGTACAGGCAAATCCTCTTCTTGAAATAAAGAGAGAAGACTACGAACTCATAGAAGAAAGCAAAGAAAGCCATAGAGAACCTGAAGACGAGGAAAATATCGAAGAAGGAGATTATTACTCACTCCCTGCGAGCAACTCCATTTACATGAAACAAGAAAGCACCGATCGCGACGGCTGGGACTTCGACAGAATTGAAGCCCAACAGCCGACCTTTAGAGAGATACTCAGAGACTTCGCTTTCTACATACTCGACGATGACCTTTTCTGTATCTTTGAAGTACTACTGGATAACATGGACGATCTCGGCATGATTACCTCAGATCTCGAGACAATTGCCCGGGAAAATCACTGCCCCGTCGATGGACTCTCTGCAGTCATTTCTGCAATGAGAAACGGTGGCTTCGACGGCGTCTTTGCCTCGAATCGCGAAGAACTCGAAACCCTTATGGGGCCAGGCCTCTTCCCTTCATCGGGGTACAGCGATGGCTCCTATGTAAGATATGTTGAGCCGGATGTCTATATTGAGTTTCTCGATGAGAAGTTCATAGTCACCGTCAGGGATTACTCGCTCGTCTTGAACGTTGATGAATCCTACGAAGAGATAATGGAAAGCGGCGAAAAGGCGGCAAGAAAATACCTTGAAGACAAGCTCGAAGAAGCGAAGTTCTATATAACGGCCCTTGAAAGAAGGAAGACGACCCTGATCACAATCGGAAATGAAATCGTGATGAGAAATGCACCCTTCCTCCTGAAAACAAGCGACAAGATAAGGCCTCTAAAGATGAATTCAATAGCAGATAAGATAGGTGTCGTAGTTTCCACCGTCAGCCGCGCCGTAAAGGATAAGTTTGTTCAGACTCCTGTCGGGACCTTCCCGATCCGGTACTTTTTCGGCAACGTACAGGAAAAGGAACAGGCCCTCGAAGTGATAGCCGAGATCGTCCGGGAAGACCCCGAGATTTCAGATGCGCAGCTTGTAATTGAACTTAATAACAGGGATATCTGCATAGCCAGGAGAACAGTCAACAAGTACAGAAACCAGCTTGGATTGGGAAAAACAAAATGGTGACGAAGGCAGCGCTTTTCGTCGGTGGGGAATATATATCTTCTACGGAATTCTACATGAGAAAGTTGGAGGAAACTTCTTTTGTATCGGCCGCCGATTCAGGAGCTGAAAAGCTCAGAAGTCTTGAAAGGCATCCCGATCTCCTTGTTGGAGACATGGATTCGATAAGCGAGACGACTCTTGATTGGTGCAGAAGCAAAGGGTCTTTGATTCTAATCTATCCGCCCGAGAAAGACGATACAGATACTCAGATCGCGCTTCAGGCCCTTGAAGAACGGGACATAACGGAGGTGGAGATCTTCGGCGCTACCGGTCTCCGGCTAGATCACTTCATGGGCACTCTTGCTTCAATCTACGGCGTACGGAACACCTTGAAAGCAACAATAGTGGAGGATAGCGTGGAGATCGGAATGGTATCCAAAGAGCTGGTCTCCTCAGCAGAACTCGGTGAAATCTGGTCTCTATTCCCCTTCGGAGGACAGCCGACTATGATCAGTCTTAAGGGCTTCAAATACTCTCTGAGAGATGCCACTCTCGAGTACGGAAATCCGCTGGGTGTTTCAAACGAGACGAAAGAAAGCGAAGTACAGATTCTCTGCAAGGGAGGTACTGTCCTATACTTCAGATGGTTGAAAAAGCAGTAATAATTTCAGACACACACGGCTCTCCTGGGCCAGTGAAGAGAATACTTGAGAGAAACGGCGAAAACCTTCCGATTATTCACTGCGGAGACTTCCTGTATCACGGCCCCAGGAATCCTCTTCCCGGTGACTACGATCCAGAAGAACTCGCTGCGATTTTCAGACAGTATTCCCTAAGAATCGAAACCGTGAGGGGAAACTGCGACAGCGAAATCGATCTGATGCAAATTGGTTTACTTGACCTGCCTGAAGCGCGAACACTCGTCATAAACGATATTCAACTCTTCATTTCACACGGCCACAAGGAGTTCGGTCTTCCCTTCGAAAGAGGAATAGTCATATCCGGCCATACTCACATCGCGCATCTCTCCAGAGAAGGGGAAACCATATTTCTTAATCCCGGCAGTCCCTCTATTCCCAAAGATGACACCGGTGGATCTTACGCAATAATCGACTTCGTAAAAGGGTTCATATACCTCAACAGCATTGAGGGCCGCGAACTCAAAGCGATGGCTCTTTAGGAGCGCCTGCTTTCGGTGAACATGTTACTGAACCCATGATATAATAAGTATCTGGGTGATGAATATGGTTTTGAGATGGCATGGACATTCGTGTTTTTCGCTTGAGAGCGATGAAAAGACTCTTTTAATTGACCCCTTCGATGAGGGTGTAGGTTATGACATGCCCCCGGTTAGGCCGGACATTATTCTGGAATCCCATCAGCACCACGACCACAATGCTCATGATAGATTCGAGCAGGGATTCGTGCTGATAAAGGAAACCGTCAACAAAACTGTGCAAGGGTTCAAGATCGAAGGTCATTCAGTATTCCACGATGACGTGCAGGGCAGTAAACGAGGCAAGAACATAATTTTCGAAGTTACGACCCCGGACGGATTCAGAGTAGTTCATTGCGGAGACCTAGGCCACAAAATTGATTCAGAGCTTCTAGATCTTCTGAGGAGCCCTGATGTTCTGCTTGTGCCTGTGGGCGGTTTCTACACAATCGACGCGAAACAGGCAAGAGAGCTGACAAGAGATCTAGCTCCGTCGTACGTTGTTCCGATGCATTTTAAAACAGAAGCCCTGGCCTTTGAGCTGGGGGGAGTTGAAGACTTTCTGTCTGGCGACCCGTTTGAAAAGCTTGATGAGCTTAAGCTGGAAGAAAAGGCCAATGTGGGAACCAGGATAGTCGTCCTCAATTATCGTTGATCGAGGGCATAATATGGATGAAAAGAGAATTGTATCTCTCCTTGGAATAGGAAGAAGAGCAAACAAGGTTGTGTTTGGGAAAGAGCAATTAAGAAGTTATTTGAGGCAGCCGTTTAAGAGAAAGTTTCTCATTCTGGCTTGCGATACCAGCGATTCGATAAAGGAAGACTGGATCAAGAGATGCAAGAGTCACGGGGCAAGCTGTATTCTCCTCAAAGAACACGACCGTGTCGCTCTGGGAAGGGCCATCGGCAAAGAAAACATCTCTGCAGTGGCAGTTGCCGATAACGGCCTTGCAGATGAAATCTCAAAGATAATGACACAGGCGGGAGGTGACTGAGCTATGCCAAAAGCCAGAGTGTACGAACTTGCTAAGAGATTGAATATAACGGCAAGAGAGCTGCTGGATGAACTTGAGGAGCTCGGTGTTACCGTCAAGAACCATATGTCCGTTCTTGACGAGGAGACCGTTAACATTATAGTTGGTCTCTACGAGGAAGAAAAAAAGGAGCTCTTAAGGAAGGCCGAAAAGGCAAAAAACAAGATTCAGGAGAAAGAAGTCAAGAAGCTTGAAAAGAAATTAGTCTCCAAAGAGGAGCCACCAGCTGAGAAAAAGATTCCGGTTGAGCATAAAGTAAGATCCATCAAGCTGAAGAGCAATGAATTCAAGCTCGATGTGCTCGCCAAGAAGATGAACGTTCCTATCTCAAAGGTGATAAAGGATCAGTTCATGAACGGCATAATTCTTCGTCCGGGACAAATTCTTTCGCTTGAAGATGCAATGAATATTGCGAGGAACTATGAGTGGGAAGTAGAACTCGTTCACGAGGAGGAAATCAATCCCTTTGAGAGCATCTCGAGTTCTTACGCCGAAACTTACAAAGAAAGCTCAAGATTGGTCCAGAGGCCACCGGTCGTCACAGTCATGGGGCACGTTGACCATGGGAAAACTACCCTTCTCGACAGAATAAGAAAGGCAAAGGTCGCCGAAGATGAAATCGGAGGCATTACCCAGACAATAGGTGCCTACCAGGTCGAGATAAGAAACAAGAAGATCACGTTCATTGATACGCCCGGGCACGAGGCATTCACCGAAATGCGAGCCCGTGGGGCTCAGGCAACGGATATCGTAGTTCTAGTAGTAGCGGCCGACGACGGAGTTATGCCGCAGACGATAGAAGCTTACAATCACGCGAAGACAGCAAATGTGCCCATAATTGTCGCGATAAACAAGGTGGACAAACCAAATGCAAACGTAGACCTCACGAAACAACAACTCGCCTCGAAGTTAGGACTCGTTCCCGAAGACTGGGGTGGAGACACCATAACAGTTCCTGTGTCTGCGAAAACAGGCAAGGGAGTTGAGGATGTTCTCGAGATGATCCTTCTTGTGGCCGAAGTGGCAGATGTGAAGTGCATTCCCGAAGGAAACGCGAGAGGAATCATTATAGACTCAAGACTGGACAAGGCCGTAGGTCCCCTGGCAACTCTCGTTGTAAAAGACGGAGTCTTAAGACCTGGCGACTACGTTGTTGCCGGTTCTGCCTCAGGAAGAGTGAAGGCACTGATTAACGAATATGGGAAAAGAATCAGAGAAGCCTATCCTTCAGATCCTGTGCAGATTATTGGTTTCGACGAGGTGCCCGATGTGCACAGCATTGTGTACGCGGTTGAAAACCTTGACACTTCACGATCACTTGCCGAATACGCAAAGAGTCAGGCTCAGAAAGAGAAGTCTATTACAACAAGGCGCCACATAAGACTAGAAGAATTCCTCTCGATGACCGGAAACACTGATGAGAAGAAGGATCTAAAACTAATACTGAAAGCCGATTCTTTCGGTACAGTTGAAGCTCTGAAGCAGGCCATGGCCAAGCTAGAGAATAACGACGTCAGGATTGAGGTCGTTCATTCCGGTATCGGCTCTGTGAACTCGAGTGACGTAATGCTTGCATCTGCCTCTGACGCTGTAATAATGGGTTTCAAAGTCAAACCCGATGCACTGGCAAGAAAACAGGCAGAAGTAGAGGGAGTCCAGATCAAAGTCTACGAGATCATCTTCAACCTGATAGACGATCTCAAGAAGGCGCTAGAGGGTCTCCTTGAACCCGAGGAAGTCGATGAAGTTATAGGCCACGGACACATAAAGCAGTTGTTCAAAATTACCAAAGTTGGAACTATCGCCGGCGTCCAGGTTGATGATGGACACGTGCTGAAGAAGGGCAAGATGAGAGTTTACAGAAAGAACGAGGAAATTGCAGACGTCTCGATCGAAGTACTCAAACATTACAAAGACGACGCGAGCAGAGTAGATGCCCCAAAGGAGTGCGGGATAAAGGCACTCGGCTTCGATGATTTCCAAGAAGAGGATCAGCTTGAATTCCACAGCAAAAAGAGCGTGAAGAGAACGATAGATTTCTCCGAATAAGTCGCCAGTAGATGAAAGAGGTCCCTTAAGGGGGCCTTTTTTTACATACTCGAGATCTCAGGTGGGGTGATGCGAATTAGTCGTAGATAAGTGCAAGAAAAGCCGGTTAGCCGTTGAACGGTTATCAGTTCGCCGAGAAGAGCCGCTTGTCGCTTGCCAAGAGACGCTGAACGCTGGAAAGAGCGAAGTAACTGGTTCTCCGTTGAACGGCTCTCCGTTCGCCGAGGAAACCGTTCTTCGTTCCAGAGCGAGGATCTGTTCTTCGTTCTTAGTCAAAACCGTGGTTGGGGTTAGCAGGTAGGAGGTAGGAAAGAGCAAAAGATCAGTTGCAAGATGCAAGTTCCAAGTTGTGAGTTGTAAGACCGTGGTTGGGGGTCGGAGGTCGGGGGTTGGTCAGGAGCAAAGAACAAGAGCTCGACCCAATTCTCAAGAAGCAAATTACGTCCTCGGATCAGAACGAACTCATTTTTGTCATCTGAAGTGCTCCTGTTCAGGATCTGGGCTTTCGATAAACCGTGGTCGGGAGTTGCAGGTTCGTGGTAGGAAGAGAAAAGAACAGAACTTGGGGGTTGGTGGATAGGAGGCCGGAAGAGCAGAAGAAACTCGTTGTCCGTTGAATGGTAATCCGTTCTCCGAAGAGAACCTGTTCTTCGTTCCAGAGCGAGGATCTGTTCTTCGTTCTTAGTCAAACCATCATTCAGAGAGTAGAGAGAAGGGAAAAGCAAGGAGGTCTAGTAAGGATCTGGGATCCCTAAAAGGGTTATGTCTCTTTTTTGGAAAGCCGAGATCCTGGTCAGAAGCACGAGGATGACATGAAGGGGTTCATTCAATAATTCCCCAATACCGTTATCCCGTAGAGCCTGCCCAGGTTCTGTCTCTTTTTTTGT